>JAUVDD010000157.1 GCA_030595525.1 Puniceicoccales bacterium | reverse complement strand
ATGCTCGGAGAAATCCTTGATTTCTCAGCCATTGACCAGGAAAACATTCCGACTGCATTTATCCCGGTATCTTTAAATGACATCATTGAAAGCTCTGTTAAGCAGAACCAGTTTAGTATTCAGCACGAGATGGTGACTTTGGAGACATCGATCCCGGATGAACTGAAGGAAGTCTTCATCAGGACAGACAGGAATTGGATGATTAAGGTTCTCAGTAACCTTATTGTGAATGCGCTTGAATATTCCGAGAGCTCGCGGGTGGAAATCGGGGCACGCTGTCTGCGCCTGACAGAACAGGAAGTCCAGTTGGAGATTTTTGTGGTGGATTGGGGTATCGGAATTGATGATTCAGAGAAAGAATTCGTTTTCGAACGTTTTTATCGCGGAGAAACGGGTATAGAGAGCGGAAAACACGGAACGGGACTGGGGCTCTCGATTTGCCAGGAGATTGCACATGCGATTGGTGGACACATCCGGATTGAGGACAACGATCCATCCGGATGCAAATTCGTCCTGATGGGACGGTTTGATCGTGTAGAGGGAGCACATGAACTCGATAAAGAAGCAGTTCTGAGCAAGCTCGCAAATAAACGAATCTTGATCGTGGATGACCTGGTGTACAATCGCCGATCGATTGTTGAATTCTTTGAGACACTCGGCTGTACCTGCGATCAGGCCGAAAATGGGCGAGAGGCACTCGCTCTTTTGGAGAAGAATGACTACTATCTGGCGCTTCTTGACTGGGATTTACCGGGTATCATGGGACCGGAAATTGCCAGGCGGTACAGGAGAAAATTCCCTGAGGATCCGGTAATCCTGGTTTCCGTAACAGCTTACACGGATGGTGAGAAAAAGCGTGAGAGCGAAGAAGCTGGAATGAATGGATACATTAGCAAACCGTTGACTGCGGCACGACTGGCACACTGCCTTGCTAATATTGAGAACTATCAACCTGAACTGAAATCCAATCCGGATGTGGTGGACTCGGATGAGGTGCAAGAGGAAATTTACAAACATATCGAAGATTGTTTATATTACGGTGAACATTTTGAGTGGGAGAATCTCAGACGCTGTGCACACCGCTTGACTACTTTAGCTTTGATCAAGAATAATCGCCCGATGCAACAAGTATGTCGCGACTTGCAAATTGCCGCCACCGAGGGTAACATTAATGAATCTCAGATAGAACTATTGGAGTTACGAAAGTGGAAGAAGTCTTGAAAACCATAATCATTGAGGACCAGAAATTGGGAATCGATTTGGTTCGAAGCTGTTTGACGGACAAATTCGAGCTGATGGAAACCTGCCAAACCATTGAAGCAGGTTGGAAAGCTTTCAAAAAACACAATCCGGAAGTGGTGATTCTGGATATTGAACTACCTGATGGCAGCGGACTGGACCTGGCAAACCGGATGCTCACGGAAAATTCGAAGTTGCGGATCCTCGGGGTATCGGGTCGAACAGACGAATACACACTGTATCGGGTCTTCATGACTGGTCTGTTCGGATTCGTTGATAAGAATACGGAATCCATTCAGGAATTGAAGAAAGCGGTCGAGCAGATGGGCGAGGGGAATTGCTACTATGCAGCCACGGTTCAGCAAAATATGCTGATTCAGCGAACCGATCCGATGGCCTTTTCCAAACTGTTAACGGAGCGCGAACAAGAGTTGCTGAGGTACTTTGGCGCAGGTGCATCGAATGAAAGGATTGCCGAAAACCTGAACCTTCGGCCAGTGAGTGTGCAAAATCACAAAGCTAGGATCATGCGAAAACTTGAGCTGCATACGACGGTTGATCTGATTCGCTACGCGATGCAAAAAGGATTTGTGAACCAAACCGACTTCCAGAACCTGAATAAGAACGGTTGAGTCTCCCTATAGAAGGGGCAATGCCGGACCACCGAAGGAGCGGATCAAGAGAACCTTGATTTGCTCAAGACCGAGATCCAGACCTGGGAACGGACCGACGTCCTTATATTTGTCATGAAAACCCTTCTCATATGGCGAGAGTGGTTCCACCCCGTCTTTGATTTCAAAACAGGAGACATGTTCCAAAGGCCAAATGTCAAACATTGGCAAATTCGATGATATCCAGGAAATCAGCCCATTAAGATCTCCGACCACAGGCGGCAGGTCTCGCGGGGCGACTACCCAGCTGTTCATCGGATGGATTGTCAGCCTGATTTTGTCCGCCACATGTCGAGAAAAAGCTTCATCCTCGATGATCACCATGCATTCGGAATTTAAATAAATGGAGCGCGGATCAAAATTATGTGATCCGATAAGACAGATTCTCTCGTCGATAATCATGCTCTTGGCATGCATGCAAAACCGAGGTCCGGAATCGGATGTCGGGAATAAATTTCGTTCGATCCACCAATCATCGTCCAGATTGATTTTTGATTCTTCCAACAGAAGATCATACCGTGAGACCATTCCCTTGATGTCTCCGGGGACGGGCTTGGAAAGGTACAGCTCCAGTTTAAGTCCTTCGACCTGAAAACGACGCTGTTTTAGGGCGAGCCCACCGACGTAGGATATATCGGTCGAGGAAAGGCTGTTGGTGGACAATAGAATCGGGACCTCCGGTTTGCTCTTCCGGATTTTCCTTAACCGGTTATAAGTTTTATTTTCAAAAACGGCGTAAGGAGTTTGCATGAGAATCTCTTTGTCGGCTTCTTCCAATAACGAATAAATTTCGTTGAAAGGGTTTTGTCTTAAAGGATTTGCAATTTTGACAGCCTTTACCGGTTGATCGGAAATGAACCGGATGTTGGAAACGGTCCAGATTTTCAATTCGGACCGAACGGATGCCAGGTCATATAGATTTGCCTGATGATCCAACTCCTCGAAAGTGAAGGGCAGGGGCTCGGAAATCCCTTCAGGTAGTTGAGGACGCTCATGTGTTAAAACTTCACTTACGTCCTTCATACAAAGGGCCTCATAGGTTTCCTTATGATTCCAAAAGGTATCAAATGAAAGTTCAATGCTTTCAACGCTTGGTCCAGAAACGATAACATCCCGGTCAAGAAAGTTCATTTCCCTGTCGCGATCGTAATAGGCGTCTTGAATATTTCTGCCACCAATAATTGCCACTTCATCATCTACCAGGGTTACTTTGTTATGCATCCGGTAGTTCATTGTGGAAAACCGCATGAACGTATTCTGTGTAATGTCGAATGAGTCGACTATCGCGTTATTGCCGATTGGGCGGAATATCCTGATTTCCAGATTCTGGTGGGCCGATGCCAGTCCTGCATAGGCTTTGACCGGAAGATCCGGGGTGTTGATATGGTCAACCAGTAACCGGACACGGACTCCGCGCCGAGCTGCAGCCAGCAGTTCCTTGAAAACCCAGTAGCCGGTCCGATCGTACGCATAGATGAATGTCTGGAGATCGATCGATTCCCGTGCAGACCTAATCAAGTGTATTCTGGCCAGTAGTGCCGCGTCTCCGTCTTCGAGAAGAATTGCCTTATGTAAATCAGGTTCTTGTCTGGCTACTTCGAGAATTCTTGAGGATATGGGCTGTTCGTTGGATAAGCTGTCATCCAGTTGAATATTTGGCCGGGCCACCATGACGGGTGGACTCACAAAATCTGGTGGCATGGTACAGCCTGTCAGTAAGGCGGCTAAAACCAGACCAGGGAAAATGAGTTTTTGGGGGTACTTCCAGTATCGAATCATCTGAGCTGACAAAGCATTAACTTTATCAGGTTCACTCTGGCAACACGATTTCACTTAATCCGGACACACGTTGTAAGTGCGACGGAATACATTTTCCGGGTCCCACTTTTTTTTCAACTCCCGTAATTTCTCGAAATTTGCTCCGTAAGCTGACGGGATGCGATCTGATTCATCTTCAGATAGCAGGTTCACATAAACCCCACCATTAGAGAATGGCTCCATGGTTTCATGAAATGATCTCGCCCAGTCCATGACTTCAGAATCTTCTGACGCGTCTGTCCACCCAGCCATTATATTAAAGCTGTAACGGGCCTTTCTGTGTGGCATAACTGTTACATCCGAGGATACATCCCCGATGGCGCCCCCCAGAGGTTCCAGGTAGGCCAGGCTAAATGCTCCGGGAAACGATTCTGTGCCCTCGATGAATTTGCCCAGGGCTTCATCCGGAAGATTGTCCAAGTATTGTGATTTTGAATACCAGCGCTGTCCATCTGGACAACCCGCATCGAATGCCTGTTGCACGGCCATATATTCGTGTGGGCCGGAAGTGTCCATCAGGGTTGGCGCAATTTCCCTTAGAGGCATGGCTGCTTTTTCTCCCAGCTTCTGGTTGCCGATGTGTGCAAAGACAAAGCAAATGGCTGACTTGCCATGTAGTTTCTCAGGAAAATCCTGAATGGGAGGTACATGCATTGCGCAAGCGTAACATGTGAATCCTCGCGGAGCCTTTGCCATGACTTCCCTGTATGTTGAGAGGGCTTTTACTGCGTATTCAAAAGAATACAATACTTGTCCCGCGTAAATGTACTTTGGAGTAGTGTGTAGCTTGAATTTAAACTGAGTCACGATTCCCAGATTCCCGGATCCTCCTCTTAATCCCCAGAACAAGTCCGGATTTACATTTTCATTGGCACTTACGATCTCGCCGGTCGCTGTGACCACCTCCATGGATTGTACATTGTCTATGGCCAATCCGTGGAGCCGCGCCAGATATCCGGTTCCTCCTCCCAGAGTGTAGCCTGATACACCAACTCCGGATACTGTTCCTCCTGTCGTTCCCAATCCCAGTTCTATCGCCTTGTCGTGCAACT
Source organism: Puniceicoccales bacterium (assembly GCA_030595525.1). Taxonomy (GTDB): domain Bacteria; phylum Verrucomicrobiota; class Verrucomicrobiia; order Opitutales; family Oceanipulchritudinaceae; genus Oceanipulchritudo. The sequence continues at coordinate 37 of JAUVDD010000157.1, read as the reverse complement.
CACCCCATTTTACTCCGGGTTGTACATAGGCGCGTTG
>JAUVDD010000182.1 GCA_030595525.1 Puniceicoccales bacterium | reverse complement strand
GTGGAGAGTTGTGCAACGTGCCTGAGGGTTTAACAAAACCGGGCACTTGGGTTGTCGATACAGTTAAGCGCAAGGTATATCTCTGGCCATGTTGTGAGGATCAGGTGAAGCAACGCATTGTTGCCCCGACCCTTGAGGAATATATTCGTGTAGACGGTGAGAATGATGAATGGGGCGATTCCGATGTCCCGGTGAGAGGGGTTTCAATCAATGGACTGACCTTTAAACACGGCAAGCGGTTTGTTTTCCGAAAAGACAACCGAGGAATCCAGCACGATTGGGAGATGTTCGACGAAGGAAATGCCTACATCCGGTTACGTGGGGCAGAGAATTGTGCAGTGCTTGATTGTTCGTTCATTAACGGGGCCAACAGTGGTATCCGACTGGATTTGTATAGTCAGAATAATCGCATCGACGGAAATCGTATCGATAATCTGGGTTACACTGGAATCCTATTGTGCGGCTATGGTCCGGGCACCAAGGACGTTAACAAGAACAACCTGATCACCAACAATGAGATTTCTAGGGTGGGGCAGTTATGGTTCCATGCATTGGGGATTTTTGTATTCCAAAGTGGATACAACACAATCAGCCATAACTATATCCATGATACCCTGTACGACGCGATCGTCGTATCTGGTGTACGTCCGAGGTTCTTTGGGTATCGATTCAAGGACTTTCCGAACTTCCCTGAAGAGTATCCGAATCTTCGTGAAATCATGAGTATCATGCGCTGGAATGAAATTGGTGGAAAGCCCGCTACTTTCAAGGGATGTCTCGATTTTGCTCACAGTCGTGGCAACGTTATTGAATATAACGAGATTGCTGCTGCCATGGTTGAGGGCGGTGACGGCAATGCTCTCTATCTATCGGGAACCTACGGAAATACTTTCCGGTACAACATGGTCTACGCCAGCCCAACGCCACCCGGCATGTTCAGGAATGATGATGAACAATACGAGTCCATGTTTTATGGAAACATCCTGATCGGATTGGATCAGCCACGTTTAAGTGGAGCCAATCTGAAGCACGAGAATGCGTTTGAGAATAACATCATTCTCAACTGGGGACAGGATGCCATCGGCAAGGTCACGTCATTGGATCCGGAGCATGAAAAAGGCAGCCTCGGAACGCGGATAAGTCGCAATATTATGATGCATCCAAAAAAGAACACTTTGTTCATTGGTGTGGTAGATGTCCATTACGGTGACGACAATGTATTCTATGCGGTCGGTGATCCTGATGGCTCAAATGAATGGCTCAAGCAGCGTCAAGCGACTGGTACAGATGCCAACAGTATCGCAGCTGATCCCATGTTCGCCGATCTGGAAAACTTCGATTTCACATTATTGGATGGATCACCCGCACTGGAGCGAGGCTTCCAACAAATTCCCTATGAAGCAATCGGATTGAAGAAGGAACCAACAGTTTCGCGCCTACGCTCTCGTGGAATGACCATGCGCAGGATGATGGACGGCGAGAGGGATTCGAACTAGAGCGACAAGTCGATCAATAGGCCCTGTGATTTTGGAATCCAGCAGGTGCGACCATCGGTAAGGGAGATGCTCAACCAGTCTTTCCTGACTTCGATTAACTCGAATTCAAGGCCGTCATGCAGCGGCTCGTAGAAGGCAGTATGATAATTGTATCCGGGACCTTTTCGTCCGTATATTTCGGGGACCACCACCACACCGGGTTGGGTGCGCAGCACAGTTTGATAAAATCCAAGGCTAGCGAACAAGATTACGAGCAATAGCGAAGCCGCAGTTAGTGAAAGGAGAGGACGGCTGCGGTATCTCGCATATCCCAGGAAAAGCGCCCAGAACACAATTCCGAGCACGACCAGAATAAATCCCACCCAGCGGATTGGCCAGGACAGCCAGATTGGGGTGTCTCCGGTCTCAACAACATCAATTGCCAAGGCTCTGGCGGCAGCCAGATTTTCCTTCACAAGCGGATCGAATGGACGGTGTGAGGCCGAGTATTTGTAACAGGCAATCGCGCGGCCAATTTCTCCTGCAAAAAACCAGGCATTTCCTGCATTGTACCATGCCAATCCAGGACGACTTCCGGATTTTGCGACGGATTCAAACTGCAAGGCAGCTTTGGAAAAGGCAGCATAGTATTCCGGCGATCCGGCCTCCTGTTGCTTGGCGACACTGAATTCACTTTCAGCAGATTGCCAATCCTGTGCCATCAGATCGACTGGCAGGGTCATCACGGCGAGAAATACAATGACACTGATGTTGCGCAATAGTTTGAATAGTCCCTGGCCGATGGGTTTCAATGCTGGCAGTTCAGCATGGGGCTTGCTTGTGGAAAAGTCTTCGGAATCCACGATGCGATGGCATTCACAAACTGTCTGGATTGTCTCCTCATCCACGCCAACCTCCTGAAGCCTTTCAAGTGAGTCACCGACTGTCCATGAATTCGGTTCGGCGGATAAGCTAACGGCAATCATTTCCTTCAAGGAATTCCATTTGCGAACATCCCCCTCGGGTAGTTTCTGGAAGTTGCTGTAAGCCTCGATCTGGCGTTTGTAGACAGGATCCCGTTCACGTCGTCTTGATTCAAGAACACGTGGCAGGGCGACCAGGAAGATAATTGGTCCCGATGCCATTAATAGCCAGAAGTAGTTACCGGTAATTCCTAATAGTGTATCCAAGAAGTCATGCATTTTCGTTGTTCCTCGGTTGTTCCAGATTCCTTCATCTTGTGATGTGAGACTGGTTGATGTATCCAGCAATACTTTCGAATCGAAATAATCCTTTCCGTCCTGTGGCTGGATCGAAATTTGAATGGCTGGTGTCTCAAGTGTGCGGTAGGTTCCTGACGCGGGATCAAATACCTGGAAATCCAGGGAGGGAATTGCTTTTACCTTGGTGGTCAGTGCGCGGATCCGGGCGCTGAATTGTGATCCGTCCGGTAACCATGTGCGGGTGTAGTCGGGATCGATTTTAAACCAGCTTCTCAAGCTCTTTTGGGTGGTAAGGGGAGGCAGTTGAAGGAAGTCTGCCGCAAAGGGTGAATTAACCACTATATCCAAGTCCATCAATTGCCCGACATTGGCCTCAGTCGGTGAAATGGATGTCTTGATTTCGCAGGGCATGAACAGGCCACTAAAAGATTCGGAACGTCCTTCTTCCGGTAGGGGAAGAACTTCAATTTCCACCGGTACTGAATCAGTAAAAATCTTATCGTAGGTCACTCCCTTTTCGATGTCTTCAAACAAACCATTGTTGTAGTAAGCTGCGTAGGGCGCCAGTGGCCCTCCGTCCTGATGAAGTTGAGCACACTGGAGTCGTGCACTGGGAATGGAAGTCATTCCTGGTTCAGAGAATCGGATGTACACGGGAAACGATACTGTTCCCAGAATTTGTGCATTTTCTGGATCGGCGTCCCGACGAGCAATGATTCGTCGTCCGCCAAAGGGGATTCCCAGTTGCTTGGATTCAGGATCCGTGGATCGGGGAATTGTGAATTCCAGATCGGGATTATTGAAGAGGGCAGGATAGCACTCGAGGGAACGTATCCGTTTCGTGGATACATTCGAGCTCCATATGACATCCACTCTCAAGGGTTCTCCAACATGAACTGTTGTCTTGGCTGGCTTGAAAACAAGATCGATATCAGGGCTCTTTACTGGTGATCTTACCAGAATCTGGCTGGGATTTGTGCGGTAAAGAATTGAATCACCAGAAACTTCAATCGCGGGAAACGTTGTGAGTCCTTCTGAGACCGGATACCAGCGAACCTCAACAACTGAGGGTTCGTCTGGTTTACCTGGAAGAACACGATAGTCCAAAAGGCGAATGGCGGTATAGTCTTCCAGTTCAACGGTGGGATATTCCACAGTATCGGGAAGCTTTACCAGGGAAGTTGCTGAAGACTCCACGAAGAAGGAGGCATCTTCGAATTCCATTTCCACCATCTCAATAACTTGCTCTTCAGGTTCGATCACCTCTGTCGGTTCCGAATTATCCTGACCCGATATAGTACCAAGCGCGAAGAGGGTAATGACTGAGTAAACGAGCCGTTTCATTACCAATCCTTTTCAACCTTTCCAGCCTGTGCCTTGGCTCGCTGTTCCTGACGAAATTGGAGATTGCCCACTTCCTCCATCAACAATTCTTCTGCTGAATAATTTGGAATTGGCAGCGGTTGCATTTCACTGCCTGCGGCAAGATCACCCTGCATCATCTGGGACGAAGGCATGCCTTCCTCGCCCTCCTCGTAATCTTCCATATCCCAGTCATCCTCGTAATCATCCCAGTCGCCTTCGTCATCCGATTCCGATGAGTCGCTTGCGAGGAGCTCGAGGATTTCCAGGATCTTTTCACCAGCGTGATTCTGATTTGCCCGAACCATTTCCCATGCAGGAATCTCAGGCAACTGATCCAGGGCTTTCTTCTGGAAATCAACTG
>JAUVDD010000289.1 GCA_030595525.1 Puniceicoccales bacterium | reverse complement strand
AAACGCGTGCAGAGGTTGCCCGGTCTCGTGAAGTACGTAATTAGTTGCATCCACCACATTATTGATCGGGCGAAGCCCAATCGCCGTCAGGCGGCGTTTCAACCAGTCCGGACTGGGATTAATGGCTACACCCTTCAAACTGTAACCACGATAATGTGGGCACAATTCCGGTTCCGGGCACTCCAATGCATCGACTAATCTCCCTTCAGATGCCTCGGTGAAATTTGTCTTTAATTCCGGATAATTCAGGGGTTTCTTGAACCATGCAGCCAACTCCCGGGCAATACCCAGATGACTCAATGCGTCAGGCCGATTGGGTGTGATTTCGATATCGAACACCGCATCCGGTTTCGGATAAAGATCGTCAACATGGGTGCCCAGATCGGGACGCGCATCAAGAATTGAAATGCCGGCGTGGTCATCTCCCAGCCCAAGTTCTCGTTCAGAGCACATCATCCCCATGGAGACTTCCCCACGCAGCTTGCTCTTCTTGATCTTGAAATTTCCTGGCAGGACCGCTCCCGGAAGAGCAACTATAACCCGGTCGTTCTGGCGGAAGTTTTTGGCCCCACAAACAATGCTGCGGATTTCGCCGTCACCAACATCCACCTGACAGACTGACAGTCGGTCCGCGTTCGGGTGCTGGATAAAGGACATGATTTCACCCACTACAACATTTTGCAGAGGCTCTAGACCCGCGTTTTCAATTCCCTCGACCTCGAATCCCACCATTGTCAGGGCATGACTAATTTCCTTAACGGAATAGTCCTTCAAGTCGACGTAATCATTTAACCATTCTAAACTGACTTTCATTGAAATATCCTATTTTGACTTATTTGAACTGGGACAGGAGGCGCACGTCGTTCTGGAAGAGATAGCGAATATCATCAATGCCGTATAAGGTCATTGCTATCCGCTCTATTCCCAAACCAAAGGCATAACCGGTCCACACCTCAGGATCATACCCCATTTCCTCAAAAACTGCTGGATCAACCATCCCGCAACCCATGATTTCCATCCACTCAGAGCCAACTTTTCCCAGATGTTGGGCTTTTAAGTCCACTTCAAAACTTGGCTCAGTATAGCTGAAGTAATGGGGCCGGAAACGAGTTTCTGCATCCGGGCCGAGAAGCGACCTGAACAAGTAATCCAAATCCGCTTTCAAATCACGAACGGTGACACCTTTGTCCACATACAATGCCTCGATTTGATGGAAATTCGCGGAGTGCGTGGCATCTGCAGTATCCCTGCGAAAACAACGTCCAGGAGCAATAATCCGGATAGGTGGTTGCTGCTCAAGCATCGTCCGGATCTGGACACTGGAGGTGTGTGTTCGGAGCAAATAGCGCTCATCCTCTTGCCTGCTGACGTTGCCGAAAGGAGTTTGTTTATTCGTATAATAGGTATCCTGTAGATCTCTGGCAGGGTGATCTTTCGGAGTATTCAGTGCATCAAAGCAGAAATACTCGGATTCCACCTCCGGTCCGTCCGCTACAATAAATCCGATTTTCCTCAGGATAGAAACAATCTCTTCCCTGACCTGAATCAGGATGTGCTGTGTTCCCTGCGGGATTTCCGGACTGACCAGCGTTGGATCAATTGCCGGACCAATCTTTTGAGCCAGAGCTTCTGCCTCCAGACGGCTTAGGGCCGAAGCCCAGATTCCTTGCAAGCGCTGCTTGTAAACATTTATCAACTTACCAGCTGTCGGTCGCTCCTCGACTGGCAATGTGGCGATTTTTTTGCTCATCGCAGTAAAGCTGCCGTTGGGACCACTGATCCTGGCTTTGAATTGTTCAAAATCCGCCGACGTGGTAATCGATGCAATTTCCTCCTCTACGGATTCTATGATCTGTTTCAGTTCCTCTTCCATTTGCTTGTCTTCTAAAGAATTAAAAAAAATCCGCTACCGGAAAAACCGGAAGCGGAAGCTGGTAAAGTTATTGGTCCCGCGAATGCGGGATCCCGTGATTTCGACTAATTTCAGGCTTCGGCCAAGGCACCTTGTGCCTTTTCAACCAACGCCTTGAATGCGACTTCATCGTGAATGGCCAATTCCGATAGGGCCTTGCGATCCAGCTCGATTCCGGCTTTATTCAGGCCGGCGATAAATCGGCTGTAGGCCATCCCGTTGAGGCGGCAGGCCGCATTGATGCGGACAATCCACAACTTACGGAATTCACGCTTCTTGTTGCGTCGATCGCGATAAGCGAACTGACCAGCTCGATCTGCAGCCTGTTTGGCGTACCGATAAAGCCGGCTGGCGTTTCCGAAATATCCCTTAGTCGTGCGTAATGTACGCTTCCGACGCTTCCGGGATGCTTGATGATTTTTTGCTTTTGGCATGTTTGTCTTTCTTGTTTTAGTAGCTGTCGGGTCGCCATGTAGATCACCCGGTCGAGCCTCGTTATTCTCTCTCGATTAGAACTTGTTCGGGCAACCTATCTTAACGAATCTGGTCACACCGGCGGAGCAGCTTTTGTCCTGCCCCATGCGACGCTTCTGCTTAACTGTCTTATTACGCAGGAAGTGGCGCTTACCGGGAGTCCGACGCAGGACTTTGCCTGTGCCGGTCACCTTAAACTTCTTGGCTATGGATTTTCGTGTTTTAATCATGGGAAAAACGTGCAAGCAAACGGGCTGGGCGCTGCTTGTAAAGCGAATTCGATTTATTATTGAAGGAAAAAAAGACGTCCCGCCAAATGACGGGACGCCCATGTGAAATTAATAATGAAAAATGTTACGGCATTGGGAACATGAAGTTGTCTTTCTGCCACCCCGTTGAGCCGTAGAAGAACACCCCACCCCAGTTACTGTGAGTGAAGATCCATCCCATAGTCGGGCTGTACATCCAATAGGCTGTGTCTGGTGCTGTTGGTGTGTCAACAACTACAATCCATTCAAAATCAAAGTTGTAGATCGCTGGATAGGAACCAACTGAGATCCAGCCCAAGTACGGCGAATAACCGATGCTTGGAGTGCCACCCCAAACGTAGCCAATTTCAGTTATGTTCCATTCTCCAACTGTCAATCCGTCGGAAACATCGGCATCAGCGATATCGGGAATTCCATCGCCATCCAAGTCCGGAATGGAATTCAATTCGATAGAAAAGATCAGTGAATTGTAGTCGTCTGTGGTCAAATTTGTCAGGGTCCCATAGAAACGGTCGCCATCGCGAAACAGAACTGCTTCGGCCATGTTATAGGAAGTTGGGCCATCGCGGGTCAGTACAAAAGGAGCTAAAACCAATTTATCAGGGTCGATTACAGTGTAATCAGCGCTTCCGAGAAAAGTATA
>JAUVDD010000041.1 GCA_030595525.1 Puniceicoccales bacterium | reverse complement strand
TTTCCGGTATGACGAGCCTTTCAACCGGCATCCGGATGCGCAAGGAAATCGACAACGAGTGGTACCTGATCATCGGTGGAGGAGTTTCAATTCTCTTCGGGTTGATGCTGATCGCCTCCCCGCTGTACTCGATCCTGTTCCTGGTCAAGGGCCTCGGCATCATCGCGTTGGTCGTCGGCGTCGTCCTGACGGTCTACGCGATCCGGATTCGCAGTGCGGTGAAGCAAGCGGGGGTGTGAGTCTGCATCTCCCCTATTCCAGACCGAGAAGATAGCGTTCACCTGTAACGGGCTTTGGTGGGACCCCAAAATGTGAATTTTTTCTCACAATTTCAACGGAACATGGCCTTTATTTGACCCCAAGCAGCATTATCCGCGGCCACTGGGGCACCAGGCAGATTAACGGTGGCAACTGGAATATCCGGTCCACCTGTCGAAAGTCCCACCGGCAAAATTTGGCCGCTAGGACTTTGTATTTCAGGGAGGCCGTCCTCAAAGTAGTCAAAAGGGCTTGCCCCCAGGAAAAATTCAATGGGAATAGGGGCAGTGATCATTAATTCCCACTGAACAAGTACCGTTGCCTCGGTGGTCAACAGGTTTGGGTCAATACCAATGGTATACCATCCATTATATAAGGACATGTCATCTAATGATGGGGTCGAGCCCGTAGGAAGAAGTCTTCCAAGTCTCAATATTCGGTCCTCCATTCCGGAAGGAACCACAACCCGATATCCAAAATCAAATCCCCAAACGGCGGACATTGTAGGTTTGGTAAGAATGAAATAGGCAAAAAAGGACTCCCCTTCGGGCTGATCTTCAATGCTGTTGATGTTCGCGTTTTCGTCAAAATAAACGCCTAACATGTCGGGATCCGGATCTACCACCGCAAAGGCGGACGTCCCCACCAAACCCAATATAAGAATTGAGAGAAGTATTCCCTGGGCAACATGAGCATATTTATTTCTTTCAGTCATAACCTTTACCTCCTGAATAACCAATCATCTCACGACAACAACCTTTTTTGTAAATACTTTTCCTCCTCCTGCAACTTGGAGGAAGTAGACTCCTGACGCCACTCTTGCTCCACTTTTGTTCAAATGTCCCCATTCTATCACATCTGAAATGGAAATTGACTTTGTAACGGAAGTAATCCGTCGTCCTCGAAGGTCAAATACATCCATCCTCACGTCCATAGGGCCGGGGGCTACACAATGAAGCAAGGTGCGACCTGGTTCATATGCTACTCGAGTGATAGAAAACTCGACAACCTTTGATTCAGGATCATCATGTGCGGGACCCCCTCCTGGGATTTCATTGACCACCTGATATGTTTTATTGACACTTTCATTCCAACTTGTTCGGTAACAGGTGGCTCCAACAGAAGACGTAATGGTCCGACGTCCCGTGGTTGAACTATTTAGAGTATAACTCACCGTATTTGTATCACCCTGAGCCATCACAAGGTAAGAGGGGTTGGGTCCACTAACAATGGAGGTGTAGGCATCAGGAGACAGGGAAGGCCAAATTGTATCGCATTCTGCATCGCCATCCAAAAACACTCGAAAATCCACGATGTAATTGTGACCCAACACGGCCAATTCCATCGATTCGTTTTCCACCTTTAAGCCAATCATACTTCTTGGCCCCGAGTAGTAAGAAAAATTTTCTTCGGTCGCTAAAGAAAACGGTTCATAGGAATATCCTGACGGCAAGCTACCCTCACAATCAACGATCAATATTGCATTGCTCAAAGTATCTGTTGTTGAATTCCAATATACCTGTTCTACATTATCTATTGTAGATGTAGATGATGAAACTAAGCTCATGTCGGATCCATCAAAAAGAAACAGGTCGATGTTTGTCAGAGGTTTAGCCGTGATATTGGTATCACCATAGGACCAATTAGCATGGATCTCCCAGGCAATAGTAGCCCGGTCGTACGTATTATTTACGGAGTCAAAGGGCAAAAAACTTCCTCTGTAGTACACTTTGTCCCCGCCCAAACCCGAAGAACTAACAGTATTTTCAAAATAATCTCCAAGGTCTGCATGAACAATTGCATGGTCTGCATCCAGCATTCCCCAGCCATAACCCGTATCCCAAACCGCTGCCGTCATTGATTCAGGACGGAATGTTGTATTTAGCATTAGGGCTTTAATGCTCCGCTGGTTTGTTACCCCCCTTGTCATCAAAAGTAGACCAGCTCCGGCAATTTGTGGAGAAGCCCAACTCGTAGCAGGCGTGAGAGCAACATAAATGGAGTTGTCCCAATTTCGAAGGGACATTGATTTTACTGGAACACACATATCTGGCTTTTTTCTTCCATCCATGGCTGGACCCCATCCCCCATAGGTCTCTTGTGTGGGATTTCCTGCTAGGGTGTCATTTACTCGGAGGGAATCAGATTTCATATCAATTCCATTTACAACAATAGGATTATATGAATTTCCTGAATTACATACACCCAATGGATTTGTATATGGCATATTTCCTGCGCTAATAGAAAGAAAAACGTCAAATTCGTCAACCAGTGAGTCAAAAAACCGCGCAAAACCATCGTATCCTGCAGGTCCTGGGCTCCCAATCGCGCAATTGGAAACTTCCGGAGAATCGCCAAATTGACTATCAGTATCTGCAAACCCCCAAGAATAACCTCTAACCGTTTGCCCAGTGGAGGTCCAGTGCATCCCAATAAGCTGTCGGGCATTGGAAACAAAAATTGAATCCAATTCGTAAGCAACTCCCCTGGTTGTATCGTTATCAGATGTCACAATTCCACAAGTTAGCATACCATGTTGCGTTGATAATCCGCCTATAAAAGGATCGATGAAAGTTGTGTCAAGATTCCCAAAAAACCGGTGACCACCAACTATGTCTGTTACAGTAGTATCTATCCCATGATCGACATTTAAATAATCAAAGCCAAGTGTGTCGGGGTCGTCATAATCGCTTCCACTTATCCCTCTATCATGAAGCCACTTGACCCTTGTTTCTGCATTTGATAAATCCCCAAGAATATCGACTTCACTTTGTAATTCAACAATTTCCCCTGGCAACAAAGCCTGGATTTGAGATTCAGAATATCTATTACCATCAAGGAAAATAATTCCAGAAAGCAAATCATATGATTGGATTTCGATTTGGTGACTGTTGAGGGTCTCGATTGTCCGTGCAATATGTGAAGCATGATAGGCTTTATAAGCTCTGCCCCTTTCACCTCTATGACGCGATATTGCCCGATCATAATCATCCAAGAGATTAATAAAGGCAGCATCATTGGCAAAATCGTTTGAATGTTCATTCCAGAAATCCCGTTCCTCAGTTACGGAAAGGGAACGGGTCGGTTTTGAAATCCGGGAACGTGAATAGTTTCTTATGGCATCCCTTTCAAAAAGAACGGTCAGACTGTCCTCAAATGTTAAGTTGCAGTTGGCTGGCAGTATCATAATTGTTTTGGGTGGCTGGACATCCTCAGATTGAACAGTGCGACTCATGAAAAGCCCAAATGCACCGCAGCAAAGAAATAAAACAACAGTAAACTTCCGCATGAAGGCCCCCTTGCATCCAATCAATAAAAGGCCCAAGGTTAGCTAACTCTAAGCCTTGGCTGGTTCACCCCTTCATCGCAACCCCATGAAGAGAGGACACCCATATATATTAATGTCGCGAGACCACGTTTTGGATGCACCTGGATTTGAATTTTTTGAAAACATTTTTTTATAAGTCAGTATCTGCCACAACTGTACTGGGTTCCAAAGATAATAATCACTTGAAATTTTCTGCGGTTATAGCCGACACCCCAGCAGGGCTAACCATTTGATTTAATCGGATTATACGCTCAAAAAAAGACAGGCCGCCTGACCTGTCTAATTTTGACAGCTTTTTCCAACCTGAAATCCCGCCTCCACGGATGGGTCGCTAAACGTAAATTTTCACTAAGAATTTTGACTACCGGAACATGGCCTTCACGCTGCCGAAGCTTTTCTTTTCGGTTGGTACAGGACCGCCAGCAAACGGCTCAAACAAAACCGTGAAATGCAGCGAAGGGTCATCGTTTGAGTCCCAGATCATGGCGGCAATGCTATCAGGATCATCAGTGCCCCAGAAATTTCCCTGCATGTCTTGATTAATGTGCTCGTAAGGAAATCCTGTCGACCAAATTGCACGACCTGTCGATGACGGCAGGATATGGCTTTGTGTTAGGTTGACATATACTTGAGACCACAAGATGATACTTGTATCGATAGAATTTTCCAACACCACTCTTGTTCCGGTTACAACCGATCCCGCACCAATCGCCAGCCCCAACTCTGCTCTGGAAAAATATGTGTCATTTATCTCTGCAATCGAATTATTTAAAAACTGAATACCAAGCACGAAATTATCAAAGAACTTGCAATCCGAAATAGTGCCCGTTGTACCCCAATCAAACTGAGCCCCGACTCCCAAATCTTCAAAAATGCAGCTTGTTAATTCGACCCCACTTGTGTCATTGGAAATCAACCCCGTCCCAACACCAGAGAAATGACAATTATGCACTGAGATGTTTCCAGATGGGGGGTGGGTAGAAATCCCCAAAGAACCCTGATTTAATAACTCAAAATCGCATCCCAAAACCTGTAGACTATTGAAAACTGGCCCCATGCCTATATATGTATTCGAGTTGCCACGAATTACACATCCTTGGACAACCAAATTCCCCTCCCACCAATAAATCCCCTCTTCGACATTCTCAATCGTCAGGTCCTGGATTCGAGCATCAAATGATCCGATGGAACAAAAACACTTCGGGTCTTCACCAGGAGCACCATATGGAGCCGAAGTTCCAACAATGGTGACATCTTTCCCTGAACCGATAAAGGTCAAGTTATCCTTTGTCACACCAACTATCACCTCTTCTGTCCATCCTGGTGCTGTAAAGGGATGAAAGGTGTCAAACCTCCCAGGTCCAATTCTAATAGTGTCACCAGCCGCAGCGGCATCAATCGCATGTTGGATCTCCACAAAATCACCTGATCCGTCCTTTTCTACTTGCCAAGTTGATGCAAGGACAGAATGAGGTAAGAAGCATATAAGAGCTGATAAAACAATTGCTGCTTTCATAATCTCTATCTAGCTGTTTGGGGAAGGGGCAGAAGAGCAAGCCCCTTCCCAAGTTAATTTACTGAATTAGAACCAATCTCTGAGTCATGGTCACCTTCCCCGATACAAACCTTGCGAAATACACCCCACTTGCTAAGGAGGCACCCGCTCTATCTCGACCATTCCATTGAATCTCGTGCTCTCCAGCATCAACCGAACCGGAAACCACGCGCTTAACCAACTCACCCTTGAGGTTGTAAACTGCGAGATCCACCGACCCTGGCTTTTGTAAGCTGAACTTCAATGTCGTCTGAGGGTTGAAAGGATTTGGAGCGGCCGGGTATAAAGCCGTTGCCAATACCTTTGGCCTAGCCAATTCCCCATCGTCTCTTGCCATGTTCTTGTGCAACATACTCGGATCTCTTGACACAAATGTGGGCTGTACAGCGAATCCAAAGTCGGGATGGATCTTCACCCATTCCTCCCCATCAGCGCTGATCCACCCGGCATACCCGTCTTCAGCAGATGTATACCCCAAAGCCGGACCACCGCCATATCCCTCAGCTTCAGAAACCGTTCCCTCTGGAACCCGGAAGATGACGTACAGACCGGAACTCCTGCAGGCCACCGGCTCCGAAAAAGAAACCTCACTCCAGGCCAAGGACCCCCCGGAAACAGATTCCGCCATCACATCGGCCCCAGCCAAGGAAACTGGATAATCCGCCGAACCGCTTTGGACCAGTACCTCCGGAAAGGCATCCGCTGAATCATTATTATACCATTTAATGCCACTTATTGCAGAATTGTTTTCAACTGGGACCCAAATGGCTATGCAGCTATTAGCCTCTGCAGGAGTAATGCCTACCATCCCAGATATATCCAAGGCGCTTGGTTCACTTGCCAGAGCGTTCATACCCCCCTGGGCCAGAAAGAAAAAACCCATTATTCCTGCAAACACGATGTTAAATCGAACTTTGGATATCATTTCAATTCCTCCAAACCTTAGGGAACCGTGGGACAAACTTTCACGCCTTTGAGAATCGGAGAACAGGAGTTCAAATATGACCCCACCCCACTGGTTACGTAGTACCTGAAACTGCACTTGGTTATGCAGTCAATGTTAAACAACTTGAATTCATGGGTATAACCGCCACCGGGCTTGGCCTTGTAGGTGTGCGATACCCCGGCCGTTGCAGGGGTGACGGTGGTCCAACCAGGCCAGCAGGGATTGGATATCCCTGCCTGATCGAATGTGAGCTTGTCCAATGAAGGGTCACAACTGACATCCGTTTCCCATGCAAACGTCCAGTCCAATTTCCCGGTGGAGGGATTGAACACCGAATTGGCTGAAACGTTACTCACCACAGGAGCTGTGTCATCCAATATTGCGTTGATAGTTTCCGAACTCTGATCGCTGATGACCAAGGGGACATCGCTTTGAACATGCCCTCCAGGCCATTGAATTGTCGCCGTAACAGTTGAAGAATATGAGCCCAAACCAAAGGTTAATTCTCGGTCATTTTGAGCACCCCTACCGCTGCCACCGTCCACCATTTGGGTTTGGATCAGGGTTCCGGCTGTTACCGTTACTATAGCCCCAATGCCTGAGCGGTTGTTGGCCCCGTCTGGGGAAGAAAGGAGGACTTTCACATAATTTCGTCCGAGAGGATCAGATCCACCGGTGGTCTCCGTCTTAAAGAAATACTTGCCACCGGAAAGAGGCTTCCCAAGGAAGAGATCAGGATCACCATCGTTCGTAAAATCAGTTGCCACCGAACCCAGTACACGACCCAAGTCAGTGAGACCAACGTTTGTTGTGTTTTCGACAAAAGCCAGGTTGCCAGAAACTTCCTGGTTGGAAAAAAACCGTGACGAAGCTTGATCGTCATTCGACAGCAATAGGACATCGCTCCTTCCATCAAGATCATGGTCAAATACTGTTAGTCCACTATGGCCCTCATTGGAGTCAATGCGCAAAGGGGTTTGGGCAAGGAATCCTGCTACCCCATCATTGAGGAAAATAATTGGCTCGTAATCGTCACCACTAATCAGCAGATCAAGATCCGTATCGTTGTCCATATCAGCCCAACGTGCAGAGGTAACCGAGGGAAGTTGGGCCCCGATAATGGAGTCATATTGTTCTAGGAATGTTCCATCATCCTGATTAACAAACAGCAAACAGTTGACTTCACCTTGCCCGCCGGGGATAAGTTGATTATTCGCGACAAACAAATCCTGATCTCCGTCTTGATCAAAATCAACCCAGGAAGCAGATAGGGAGCCAAATATTGCGACACCATCCAGTCCCGCACTCGAGGTCACATCTACAAATCCTCCTCCTGAACTGACCTCATTTCGAAACAGACGATGTTGAGGGCCACCATTGGTCACAAGAGGTGGGTCGGAATAAGTTTCTGCACGAACGACATAAAGATCTAGCCAACCATCGCGGTCAAAGTCACCCCAACAGGCTGAGGTTGATTGATCTACCAGCGTACCCAAACCAAGAGTGGCTGATGCGTCAGCAAAAATGCCATTGTTATTGGAGAACAATTTTGATTGGGAACCATGAGAGAGGAACAGGTCCTGGTCTCCATCGTTATCATAATCAGCAGTGGTCACACCACGGTAAGCTTGAGTAAGATCGGTAAACTCATTTGCATAGGAAGAGAACAGGGGCACCCCATTGGGGCTCAATTGCTGCAAGTTATTCAACGAGGACCGAGAATCGCTTATGGAAACAAAAAGATCCTTTTTCCCGTCACCATTGTAATCAAGGGCTGTACTTCCATATGGTGTACCACCAAAGCTCAGGCCTGTCTGAGACGAAACATCACTAAACGTGGCGATAGGGGCGGGGACGATTTCAAAAGTCCCGTCAGATTCGTCCTCGCCTACATGACCAGAATCATTAATGTTGTTGTAAACAATCTTGATTTTTCCCTCTGAGGAAATATCCGCAGATGTTGGAATCCAAGTGTATTGGCCATCTGTGGCTTCCACACCGGTGTCAATTAATACATCAGATTGTCCTGGACCAGGATTGAAGTAGATATCAACGAAATCAATGATGCCGCCTTCTTGGTCAATCGTAAATTCCTTTTCCCAAGAAATATGGCACTCTTCCCCAGCCGCAATTATCTCTCCACCGTTCGGGGTTATTACATCCTCGTAAGGAGCCAGCAAGATATCAACCAATATAGAGTCTCCATAGTCTTCCTTTATTCGGATGACAATGGAATTAATTTCATTTTGAATTAAGTAACGGCCAATTGGGTCTGGAATCGGGACAGTGTCATTCGAATACCCAGCAGTACTCGGATTTGTCCTATACGAAAACTCGGCTCCTGGCCCTGAAAAAAAATCGTTGCTGTCTCCAACATAATTAACAGCCTCTCCAGCATTCCGGGTAGCGCATCCCAAGACTCTATCGTACCACGTGTCCAGGTTGTCAAAGCCACTAATTGAATCTCCTTCCTGCCATATCTCGGGATCAGAAAAAAGCCCCCAGCCTGACTCAAGATCCATTATTACCTCATTCCTTATGTCAGGAAAATCCTGATGGATATATTCATGATGGTGCCAGATCGCCAGTCCTTCACTTAAATACATATTACCTCCAGCCGGGACTGACTTTGCATCCAAGCCATTTCCGGCGTGAAGGGCGATTGAAAAACTCTCGGTAAAAAGGAAAGGAATAAAATGAGTGAGAGTCACGGTATCGAAATCAGCAATATAGAATACGCTCCCACCCAAGCGAATGTCTTTAATAATGACATCACGCAAATTATTGTTAACCTGAACCCGGTCAAGCCACCCTAATTTCAAAAGGTCCCTTTCATGGAAAGGTTGAAATGGCCTACCACCCAACAGAATTCGGCGCATTAAGTTGTAAGGACCATGGTAGTAGGAGTCCATTCCTTCTTGCAGCGGACTACAACTTTGGACGTCCGCATTAAAAGATGAGGGGTGATGTATGCCCAGCAAATGCCCATATTCGTGCATAATGATGGAGGCCGTGGTCCACTCATATTCAACGCCCCCACCAAACCAATTGCAAATAACTCCAAAGGGCCTCCATTGCCCCTGGGGATTAGTCGAACTGATGTCAGTCGGGTCGTATGCGGCTCCTTCCAAAACTGGGAACATGTCTTTTTTTACATGGAGTGTCCCCTCGCCGCCAAGACCCCATTCGATAGCGTTTTCCTCCATTGCGGGAACATATACAAAAATGATTACATCCGTTCCATCAAATGGACTTGGCTCACTTGAATAAGCCATTTGGATCTTTAGAAAAATCTCCGCCTGCAACTCTCCTCGATATTTAGTAGATTGCCGGCCAACCCAATACTGCTGGTAGCGGGCAATATTATTTGTAAGATCAATATTACCATAAACATCCGAATCATAGTCCGCTGTCCATAATCTATCGGTTGTGTCGGGGTTTGCCACAATCTCAACATTTACTATGTGCTCCCCGCGGGAAAGGTCAAAGAGATTTGTAGTGAATTCGCCCCACAAGTTGTCCAGAGTTGTTTCATCAATGGAAAATCCAGCAGATTGCAATTTCATTAAAGCAGTGTGTCTCCACCCGCCAGTGGCAAATCCTATAGTGTAATCTTTGTTTTTAGACAGTACGTTTATAGTATCTATTGCACCTTGTATTGGCTTACACGGATTGGATTCAAGGTGAGACATTATCAATTCGCCAAAACCCGTCCGAACACGCAAAGATATTACTTTTGCATCTGATATATTGTTTTCATTGATTATCTGGTTTAAAATTCCAGAGTCTGTCACATTCGTGTATTTTTCACAGTCATCATGAATAAAGACACCAGGTATGGTTTTCCTGACAGCATTGACGTAAAGCTCACTGTCAAACTTCGCGCTGTCTACCAGAGTACCGTCTATATCAAAAATGATTGTGATCATTCTTCTCGCGCCTAACCTCAAATTGATTTGTTATGCAATATATCTGGATTTTTTTATTCTACCCATCTGTCAAATGATGGAACCTCAGCCTTCTAAATAATTTCTATTTGACTCTTGGAATTACCTGAACTTTAAGCAAGACTTCTCCATATCCCAAACATTC
>JAUVDD010000344.1 GCA_030595525.1 Puniceicoccales bacterium | reverse complement strand
TTAGCGGCAGGAAAAGCATCATTCCAGTTAACCTGTTAATCGAAAACAGGAATGAGAGCGCACTGCATTCAAGCCGTATCGCCGTCAATCCAGTTACTTTTAATATGGACTTCAACAGGCACCTCAGGAATCCCGCGATCACCATGCCTCATGAGTCTATCCAGCAAATTTACTGCCTGTATTCCGATTTGTTTGGATTGTTGATGCATTCCGGAAAAGTTGACACTCGTGGCGGCGGGCAGTGCCAAATGCACAATCTTAACATCATTGGGAACCTTGAATCCGTTCTGCGTCAGCCAATAATACACCTCTTCATGCTGGGTGAATACCACTTCCGGTCGGTGTGCATTGTACCAATCCATGAACAAATCCTCATGATCCTCAACCTGACTTGTTTCAGCAATGAGGGGAGGAATACTCTGTTTGAGCTTATACATATGGCAGCCGGCAAGATAGCCACCAAGAAACCGGCTTCGTGTTTTCACCTCTCCCCCATGGTTGAAGTAATATCCAAGGGACCGATACCCACGTTTTACGCAATGCTCTGTCGCATCGTACGCTGTCTGGTACTGTGCATTGCTGATAGAATTCGTTAAAATGTGACTTCCGCTATATCCAAAACGGACTGTGCTGTAATCTTCCCACGGCAATTCCAGTTGTTTCTCTGGATTATCCGGGAATGGTGGAATTAAAATTCCCGTTATCCCACGACTCTTTAGAATCGTGACGAAACGGGCAATGGACAGCTCACCTGTGGCGAGTCGAAACTCCTCAATACGGTATCCCAAAGCTGCAGACTGTTGATTAGCACCTTCCCGGTACTGATGATAGGTCGGATATATATCCAATTTCCGGGGATCTTTCCAATAGTTGATCCATGCAATGACTGTATGCGCGGGTCCTTCAGTTGCTCCTCTCCGGTAGGCATTCAGTCGACCCAATGCAGGATCTGGTACATAACCCATTTCCTTCGCCAGCGCTTCGACACGTTCTCGAGTCTCCACAGGAATTCTGGGATGTTTTCTAAGCGCCAGGGAAACCGTTACGTGGCTAACCTTGGCTCGTTTTGCGATATCACGGAGAGTTACGCGCCTCATGCTTAACAATGTAACTGTCATACCCATTGCGACGGATCAAGATGAAAGCCACCAAAGGGAAAGAAAAGGAGAAGTAAGTGGACGAGAGCCGCTGAATATCCTACACACTAGAACTAGGAAAAACGACGACCTGATGAAAAGTCCCTTCGGAGATTACACGGCCTACTTTGGCGACCTTCACAATCATTGTGGAGTCTCCTATGCACATGGATCGCTATCTGATGCATTAAGGAATGCACGGGAACAACTGGATTTCGTATCGGTGACGGGACATGCCCACTGGCCGGACATGCCGGAACCGGATGAGCGGATTCAATACATAATTGATTTTCACAAGGAAGGCTTTGCCAAGCTGAAGAAAGGTTGGCCGGACTACTTGCGAGGCGTGGCCCGATACAACAAGGAAGGCGAATTCATTGTCTATCCGGGGTTTGAGATCCATTTCAACAGCGTGGGTGACCGGACAATAATGTATAAGGGTTTAAAGGGAGAAATCCTGTACGCTGATTATATCGAGCATCTTGAAGAGTGGTTGCGGCAATTGAGATTAAAAGGCCAAGATGCGATGTCATTCCCGCATCACATCGGATATCGCAAAGGCACTCGAGGAATCGATTGGGATTCCTTCAATCCGGAATTCTCCCCGGTAATGGAACTTATATCAATGCATGGTTGCTCAGAAGGCAGCGAGAACACGCGTCCCTTCCTGCACTCCATGGGCGGCTCCGACTGGGAAAGCACGATCCAGTACGGCCTGTCCAAGGGGAATGTGTTTGGATTCCTTGGCAATACGGATCACCACAGCGCGCATCCCGGTAGTTACGGTCATGGAGTCAGCGGTGTCTGGGCAACAGATCTTACCAGGGAAGCAATCTGGGATGCCCTGTATCAGCGCCGTACCTACGCGCTCACGGGTGATCGAATGGATCTGAAATTCTCTCTCAACGGTTCGCCAATGGGCTCAGTTTTAAAACCGGTCCATCGCCGCACCTGCAGTGTTTCTTTGAAGGCCGGTGGAGCCATTGATTGTGTGGATATCGTTAAGAATAACCGACTAGTAAAGCGATTTTCCTCTACCGATATTGCACCAGCCAAACCATCTCCATGGATCCACTCCCTACTCTATCTGGAACTGGGATGGGGAGAGCGCAACAAGGAGGTCAAATGGAATGCCAAAATCGATATCGAAGGCGGAACCATTAAACGCGTGGAGCCACGGTTCAGGGGACTCGAAGTGGTCTCTCCGGTCGAGGGCGACGATAGCAAATCCGTTTCCTATTATCGCTCCAAGTGTCTTCAAAATGACGACCAGTCCGTTTCCATCAAAACGATTACTACCAGCAATCCAAACAACTCAACAAATTGCTCGCAGGGAGTTTGCCTGGAGTTGATGACCCGCAAGTCCGGCGTTGTTAAACTGAGACTAAATGGGAAAAAATTCGAGTTTTCGGTAAAACAGCTTCTCGAGGGTGCACGAACCGGCCACTTGGGTAACATTGATTCACCCGCATTTCGTATCCACCGCATGCCGGTCAAACACGAATGGCAGTGGGATGTTTCTTTTAAGGACACCAAGGAAACCGAACAGGATCAGTACTACGTCCGTGTCAGGCAAAAGAACGACCAGTGGGCATGGTCCTCCCCCGTTTTCATAAGACAAGAAACAGAAGCTTAATCCAGAGTTAACAGCCGAGTAATTTTATTGGAGAAAATCATGCAGCGAAGAGAATTCATTCAATCCTGTGGACTAGCATCAAGTGCGCTCCTTTCAGGGTGTCTTCCGAATAGGGATAGTCAGGGCAAAAAGATCAACATCCTCTTCATAATGGATGATCAGCATCGCGGTGACTGCATTGGGGCTGACGGCGCC
>JAUVDD010000139.1 GCA_030595525.1 Puniceicoccales bacterium | reverse complement strand
CAGAACCCAAAACACCGGAATTTCTGGAAGGAAGAACAGACCCGCTGGAACAAGGGAAAGCAACAGCCAGAGTTACTCGAATTCGGTGACCGCTGGGAGGAAACAGAACATGGCATGTTGTTTATTCATGTTCCAACACCTGAAGAAGTCAGGGAAGATCTGAAAGAAACCGGCTGGAAAGCAGAGTGGGATAGTCTTCGCTCAACAATAGCGATCGAGAGTCCGGAAACTCAGCAATTCTCAGATGATTGCCGGTTCTGGGTGGCTCGGAAGCCGAAATTGTCAGATTGATTACTCCTCGGCTAGGGCAACCAGGGTTTCATTCTGGCTTTCAATTTTCTCAATCAAGGCGACGGTCTCCTGTTGGGCAACTCCAGCTTAGGAATCGCCTCCACAAGAGACTGTGTATATGGGTGGACTGGATTGTACAGGACTTCGGATGACGATCCTTGTTCCACAATAACACCATCTTTCATGACAATAAGTTTCGGGGCAATCTGCTTCAATAGGGCGAGATCGTGAGATATAAACAAAATAGCCATGCCCAAATCTTCATTCAGCTTCCGCAGTAACTCGACAATGCGTTTCTGGGTCGTGGTGTCCAATGCAGTGGTTGGTTCATCCGCGATGAGCAAATCCGGTTTCGGAATCAAGGCACAGGCAATTGCCAGACGTTGGAGCATCCCTCCACTAAAATCGCCGGGGTAGGCCCGAAGGTTGGTCTCTGTAGCGGGAATACCAACACTTTCCAAGGCATCACTGATTGCTCTTGAGCGATCTCCCCGGGAAACTCCTTGTAATGCCACAACCTCCAGCAGATGCTCCTTAATTGTATAAACAGGATTAAAACTGGATGATGGTTCCTGGAATACATATCCAATTCGGCCACCACGCACGGTTGCCAGTTCCCGTGAACTCATACTGAGAAGGTTCTTTTCAATCCCATATAATCGGGCCACTCCGGAATAGGATGGATTCGCTGAAACGGGTAACAATCGAGTCAAGGAAAGTGCGGATACCGACTTCCCACTACCGCTTTCTCCAGCCATTCCGAGTATTTCGCCTCGATTGATTGCAAAGCTTATTTGTTTAACAGCTTCGACCGCAGGGTTGCCCAGTTGAACGCAAAGCGAATCAACAGTCAGAAGGGTAGGGCAATCGTCATTTGTTCCCATGTCCTGAGATCAGGAAATAAGATTCATTTGCTGACCGTCGCCAGGTTTAATTCCTACAATATCCCATCCCCGCACAGTCAGCACTCTACCTTGTGGTGTTCTCTGGAGATA
Source organism: Puniceicoccales bacterium (assembly GCA_030595525.1). GTDB lineage: Bacteria > Verrucomicrobiota > Verrucomicrobiia > Opitutales > Oceanipulchritudinaceae > Oceanipulchritudo. The sequence continues at coordinate 4,010 of JAUVDD010000139.1, read as the reverse complement.
ACCTTCTTGAATAAGATATGGTTCATGAACTTCCTCCAGAGTTTGTTGTTCTTCACCAACAGCAACAGCTATTGTTCCAAGACCAACGGGTCCTCCATTGTAGTGGGTGGCCATTACAGAAAGGATCCGTTTATCCATTTCATCTAGACCACGCTCATCAATTTCCAACAGTGACAATGCAGCATTGGCTACATCCCTTGTAATGACTCCATCAGCACGTTCTTCCGCATAGTCACGAACAAAATGAATCAAGTTGTTGACTACTCTTGGAGTGCCCCGTGCTCTTCCCGCAATTTCGCTGGCTCCGTCTTTGTCAATCGGTACTTCAAGAAGCTTGCAGCTCCTGTGGGCAATACTCACAAGGTCACTCTTATTATAATAATCCAGTCTGGATTGCAGCGTAAACCGACTCCGGAGGGGAGCTGTTAATAATCCCATACGGGTGGTTGCACCAATCAATGTAAACTTGGGCAAATCAAGTCTTACGGAACGCGCATTCGGACCCTGATCGATCATGATATCGATTCGGTAATCTTCCATCGCACTGTAAAGGAATTCCTCCACCGCCTTGGGCACACGGTGAATTTCATCGATGAAGAGGATATCACCTTCCTCAAGATTGGTCAGCATCCCCGCCAAATCTCCTGGACGTTCAACAACCGGACCTGCCGTAATATGGACTTTTCGTCCCATGACATGACCGATGATATGGGCGAGCGTAGTTTTCCCTAAACCCGGGGGTCCGCTTAAAAGAACATGGCTAACCACATCGTTCCTTTTTTTAGCCGCACCAGTCATGATCAGAAGACGCTCAATGGTCTTTGGCTGACCACGAAAGTCGTCAAACGAGACGGGCCGTAAAGCAGCATCCCGGGTATCATCCCGGGTTATAGCATCTGAATAAAAATCACTTCCAGTGGATTCGTCAGTCATTTCAGGAATCCTCAATCAAATCACTGGGGAGGGCATCTTGTGGAAGGCGTTCAACGGACGCACCCAATAGATTCAGTTTGCTCTCCAACTCCTCATACCCGCGATCAAGATGATAAATACGTTGAATCCACGTAGTTCCTTCCGCAGCCAGACCTGCAAGAACGAGAGCCGCACTGGCACGCAAATCGGATGCCATAACCGGGGCACCGTTCAATCGGTTTACGCCGTTAACGACTGCAGAAGCACCTTCCATTGAGACATGCGCTCCCATGCGCAGCAATTCCGGCACGTGCATAAATCTATTTGGATAAACCCTCTCCGTAATAAAACTCAATCCGGGAGTAACGGCCATCAATGCAAGCATCTGTGCTTGGAGGTCTGTCGGGAATCCAGGATGTGGCAAAGTGATGATTTCTACCGGTTTCAAGGTGGCACGGGTTTCAAATACCGAAATCTGTCTCTGGTCTGGCTTGCACTCGAATGGAACCCCTGAAGATTCCATTGCATCGAGCAATGCCCGCATGTGTCCGGGGATTACGTTTTGTACGGTGACAGAACTCTTCGTTATCGCTCCCGCCAGCAACAATGTGCCTGCCTCGATCCGATCAGGTACAACAGTGTGCTCACAGCCGTGGAGTTCCTTTACACCTTCGATCTTCAAATAGTGGCTTCCGATGCCGTGAATCTTGGCGCCCATTTTGACCAGCATCTGACATAAATCGACAACTTCCGGCTCACAGGCAACGCTCTCGATGCGAGTCGTTCCAGGGGCCAGAACTGCTGCCATAATCATATTGGCAGAACCGGTCACTGTGGAACCATGCCTGCCGCCCAGATAGAGATAGTCTCCGCAGAGGCCACTGCCATCGACCTCAACATAACCGTTTCGAACGTCTACCTTACAACCTAACCTGGACAAGCCCTTCAAATGCAGGTCGATCGGTCGTGGCCCGATAACACATCCGCCCGGCAGGGATACTTCTGTCCGTCGTAGACGACCCACCACTGGTCCGAGCAAACAGATGGAAGCCCGCATCTGTCTCACCAAATCATAGGGAGCGCAATGATGGACTTCCTGGGCCTCAATTTCCCATGTATGCGGACCAACCTGATCCACACGGGCACCAAGGTATCTGAGTATCTTGGCCATAAACCGGATGTCAGATAAATCCGGTACGCCATTAATCCTGCAAACACCTCCAGTTAACAGAGTTGCTGCGAAAATCGGCAGTGCGGCATTCTTGGCACCACCAGCTTCAACGGTCCCACTCAGGGAGTGACCACCCTCAATTTTAAATACGTCCATCAATTCACCCGCTAATAATGGTTGGAATAAGATTGGCCAGAATGCCCTGGACCTTGATTTCTTCCGCGATTACGGCGATTACGCTTTTTACCAGGTTGATTCTGGCTACCTTCACTGGGTTTATCATTACCCGGCTGCGTTTGCTTGGGTTGCTGAGATTGCTTGGGTTGCTGTTGGCTGGGTTGCTGCTTTGGCTGCGATTGATTGGGTTGCTGCGTTTGCTTTTGTGACTGTTGTCTACGCGGCTGTTGCTTGGACTGCTTCTTTGCTTGCTGCGTCTGATTGGACTGTTGCTTTTGAGGCTGTTTCCGATCACGTGGTTGTTCCTGTTGACGGGATCGGTTGGAGCGATTCTTTCCGGACTTCCCCCGGGATTGCTGATTGCCTCTCCGGTTGTCGTTTCGTCCTCTTTGCTGCTGTCCTCGAGAACGATTGTTGTCCTGTCCACGCCGACGGTCACGGTTGCGATTGAAATTCCGTTTTTTCTTTTTTCTCCTAAATAAGGATTTCAAAAAATCAGCTATTTTCTTCCAAATAGACTTTCCCCGTACCCTGGATTTGGAACGCCTCCGTTTCCTCCCGGCTGCTTTAAATTCCTTTTCCATCTGTTTGACGGAAATTGGTTCAAAATCCATTTTCTTAAATTCACCCAATTGTTTTCGTTTTCGCACCGGCTCAGAGCTCCCTTTACGGGGGCGATAATCCTCCGCCTGCAGCGAATGTGGCGCAATCGGGACAATTTCTTGTTTTCCCGATTTTGGGTTTTTTCCTTCGTACTGATCTAAATTCTCAAAGTGTGGCATATATTGACCGTTTCTGAACGGGATTGAAGGCCAAAAGATCCGGTCTCAGCAAGATAAAAGCAATGGGAATCCAGACTTGCGCTTTGGATTGGGAGGACTCATCACTGAAGTATGGATAAGTTGAGAGAGATTTTTTCGATGCAAGCCGACCTCAATCGACGCATTGGTGTCGAACTGGAAGGACTGAATGAAGAACAAAAAACTGAGTGGGTTTTAAACTATACACGTGCCATGCAACAGGAATTAGCCGAATTAACGGACTCCGTTCCATGGAAGTGGTGGGCGAAATATCAGGAATTTGACGAACAGAATGCCAAGGTGGAAGTGGTTGATTTATTCCACTTCCTTATCTCACTGGCACAAGTACTCGGAATGAGTGCTGAGGACGTCTATGATGCCTATATTAAGAAGAACAAGGTCAATCACGAGCGTCAGGATAGCGGATACGCCTCTAAGGACGAGGATGATTCACGGCATATTTAGGACTACCAGAACATTTTGTGTTTTGGCTTAATTGGAAGCTTTCCACGCCAATACAAAATCAAAAGGAGTCCAAACAGCATTCCGCCCAGGTGCGCGAAATGTGCGATTCCCGGCTTGAATCCACTCAGGCCCGAGAATAGCTCGAAAAGTCCGTAGAAAATCACAAAATACCTTGCTTCGATCGGGATCGGCGGGATCAGGAGCAAAATCTTCCTGTACGGAAAGAGCATTCCGAATGCCAGAAGGATACCACAGGTACCACCGGAGGCACCCAGGGTCGGGTAGGCCATCCCAGTGGATTCAAATGTGTAGGTGCTCACCGCAAGCTGCACCAGACCAGCACCGGCGACACAAAAGAGATAATATAATCCGAATCGCTTCGATCCCCAACGGATTTCAATTTCCCGTCCGAACATCCAGAGTGCAAACATGTTGAAAAACAAATGGGGGAGACTTCCATGCAGGAATCCATAGCTAATCGGTTG
>JAUVDD010000156.1 GCA_030595525.1 Puniceicoccales bacterium | reverse complement strand
GATGGAGATCGGCATGGGTCAGCATGGTGAAGCTGGCGGGGGTCGCAGCAAGGTGCTGACCGCTGATGAAACAGCCACCCGCATGATCGCCCAACTCATTAAGGGAACAGGCGTGAAATCCGGTGATACGGTTCAGTTGATTATCAATGGCGTTGGTTCGACCACGCTGATGGAACAGAACATTGTTTACCGCAAATCCTATCAATTGCTTGAAGATCAGGGAATCAATATAGTCCCCGGTTTGGTTGGAGAACTTTTGACCGTTCAGGAAATGGGCGGATTCCAGATGATCCTGTGCAAGCTTGATGATGACCACGTAGATTACCTGCAGGCACCGTCCAACGCCCCGTATTGGGTCACACGATAGTCGCCTCGATGATTGAAATGAATCGGGAACAGTTTGTTGAAATGATGGCCGCCGGCTTAACGGCGGTCCAGGCCCACAAGGATGAACTATCCGCACTCGATAGTGCGACCGGTGATGGCGACCATGGCATAGCAATTTGCGAAGCGATGTCAGCCGCCATAAACTCGGTCAAGCCCGATGCGGAGTTCAAGGCAATGCTGAATGATATGGGATTTGCCATCATGATGAATACCAGTGGCTCGATCAGCACCTTGATGGGAGCCCTGTTTTTAGGCATGTCCGACGGGACTTCGAAGAATGAGCTGACTCCGGAGGAGACCGCGAACATGTTCGCATCCGGCCTTGGGAATGTGCGAAATCAAACCAAGGCGGACATCGGCGACAAGACGATGATGGATGCCTTGATTCCGGCAGTTGCAGCATTAAAGGATACTCATACTGAAGGTTTGGCAATTATGTTTGCCAAGGCCGCTGTTGCAGCTGATGAAGGTCGGGCGAATACAGAAGAGATGGTCGCCAAGTTTGGCCGGGCCCGTAACTTGGGAGATCGCGTCATTGGACACACCGACGCTGGAGCAACATCAATAGCATACCTTTTCAAGGCGTTCGCAGACGCCCTCAAAGATTAATTTAATAAAATAATACTATGGCAGATTTAGACGATATTAGAGACGGCAAGGAATTCGGTCTCGATAAACCGGCGGAGAGTAAAGGTTTCCATCTCAAGGGATGCGACCATTTGGAATGGGGCATGAAGAACCGCCTGTCGCGCATATTTCGCCCTGATACGGGGAAGACCGTGATGCTGGCATTCGATCACGGCTTCATCATGGGCCCGACTTCCGGTGTGGAGCGTGTTGATTTGAATATTGTGCCGCTGGTGGAGTACGCAGATTGCTTGATGGGTGCTCGCGGCATTATCCGATCCTGCATTCCTCCAACCAGTAATAAGCCAATTTGCCTGCGTTCCGATGCCGGCACATCGATCCTGACCGAATTGAACCACAACGTGATTATTGATGTGGAAGATGCTCTTCGCATAAACGCATCGGCCATGGCCATCATGCTGGCTATCGGTGACCCGGCCACGGAAGCCAAGACCATTGCCAACCTCTACAAGCTGGCCGACCTGGGCTCACGACATGGGATTCCAGTGATGGGCGTGACTGCTGTCGGCAAGGACATGACAAGGGATGCCCGTTATTTTGGATTGGCCTCGCGTATTTGCGCGGAAAACGGTGCGAACATCGTGAAGACTTACTACTGCGAAGGATTCAGCAAGGTCACCGCATGCTGCCCGGTTCCGATCGTGATAGCTGGCGGTAAAAAACTTCCCGAAGATGAGGCACTTGAGCTGGCTTACAAGGCCATCAATGATGGTGCTTCAGGCGTGGACATGGGACGTAACGTGTTCCAGTCGGAAGATCCGATTGCCATGATCCAGGCTGTGGGCGGAGTCGTCCACGACGGGTTAACCCCGGCCGAGGGATTCGAAAAGTTCAACGACTTGAAAAAGTAGAATCTACCGGCGGGTTTAAGCGCCGGTGTTCTTGAATTCCATTCCCGGTTTACTGAATTGAACGTGGTTGTGGTAGGTGGCTACCTCGGTGACGATGGCGCCGTCTGGTCCAGCCAATTGGCCATGCCAGCTTTCCGGATCTGCAAGTGTGTACATCTGGTTCTTTTTGGAATCCCGCTTCACGATGTATTTCGAATTGAACCAATCCTCGCCGTAACCCCATGGCTGTTTATTTTTCGGCAAGTCACTAATCAGTTTTTCGTCACCGTGTTTGTATTCGCCGAAGAAGTTTACTTCCCCGTAGCGCACCTGCCAGGATTCCATCTTTGGCGGATAGTCTTCTGGACCACCGACATGGCTGTGTTCTGGTAGCGTTTGGCCGGGAAGCAGATAAATTTCATGCAGCAGGTACCCGAATCGCTCATCCTTGTAATCGCCTGAGTAGACGCCGGCTCCGGATGTCTTGTATTCGCCCTTCTGGTTGATCCAGAAAATGCCACCCATGCCAAGTGCCAGGATATCGGCCTGGTCAAAATCACAGACCCAGAATTCGTCGGTTTTCAGGATATCCGGAATCGGATAGTCGAATGCCTTCATCATCTTGAAGTAAGCCTCCTTGGCTTTCTCCGCGCTCAACACACCACCTGGGTAGAGTTTCTTTTTTGCTGCCATCGAATTTCCCTTTTTCTGTTTTTCCGCAGCTTGTGCTGCGACTACTGGAATTGTCGCCGCGACACCGGCTATCGCTGTTCCTGTAATAAAAGTCCTTCTTTTCATCCAATTATTGATGCTGATAATCAAGTTAAAGGAAAGCTTAAAGAAGTCAGGCTCCGGGGTTCGTTGCCTGCCGTCTTTCGGTCTTAATAGCCGCTATTCGCAGGAACGATCCAACCAACAGGACGAATCCTCCGCAAAACGCGAATGCCATACGTCCGCCAAACGAGTTTGGAATCAGCATTAACAACGTAATGAAGGAACCGTAAATGAAGCAGATAAAGCTGATTGCCCTGAACTGGGCAGTATCGGTGTCCGGTACGTTCTCTTTTATGGCATCAATCGGACGGTTAACGTCATCAAAAAACTCGTCTACCTGCTTGTTGAATTCGGGCGAATTCCTTTTTGCGAAGAGCATGGCGAAGAAGTACCAAATGACACATCCTGTAACCACGGAGAAGGCGGTAATTGCGATCTGCGCATCACCAGCTTCGCGGGTGTTCAATTCATTGCTGATGTTAAACAGGTTTTGGATCCATGCCGGGTCATAGAATTTGTTGATAGTCTGGGAGATCGCGAGGCCGACCAGGACCGTTGACCAAGCCGCCCACTTGGGGGCAGTTCGGATAAAGAGACCAAGAAGCATCGGAACGGATAAGGGAAGCAGGAGCTGCGATAAATACTTCAGGACAATGTTGAACAGGTCCGCTTCACGGAATTTGTTCAAGTAGAGCCCGGTCACCAGCATGGCGACACCCAGGCAGAGCGTGAGGATTCGTCCAACAATAAGCTGTTTCTTTTCCGGCGCATCCGGATTAATCACTCCCACGTAAAGGTTTCTCACGAGGATACCCGCACTTCTGTTGAGGGCACTGTCCATTGAGGAAAGGGTTGCAGCGAATATACCGCAAATCAGCAATCCGATAAGGCCCATCGGCATCGTCTGTAGACTGATCCCCACATAGGCGCCTTCGGAGGGGTTTTTTAATTCAGGAAAAGCCGAGGCAATGTCCGGAATCGTAATGGTGGCAGCCATCGGCGGAACCAGCCAGATCAGGGGAAAAACGATAAAGCAAAACAGTGGAATAAGGACCGCTTTGCGGGCGTGTTTATGATCTTTCACCATGATGAAGCGCGATCCGCCTTCAGCCATGTTGTTAATCAGGCAGCCCTGGGTCAGTATGATCGCGCAGGTCCAGAAAATGATGATTTTCGGATTGGCCAATTGGGACCACTCGAAGTGGCTGGCTGGTACTTTTTCGATCAGGCCAGTCAATCCACCAACTTCAGGATGGGATAGGGCAAGGAAGCAGGCGACGATTGTTACGGTCACCACAACCAGCATCTGGACGAAGTCACTTGCCACGACTGCCCATGCGCCGCCGAGGACCGAGTTGAAAACGACAATGAACCCGAGCACAAACATCGTCAGGACAAGATCGAATCCGAAAACCGATGAAACAAAAACCGAAACAGCATTGAGCCATATCGATCCGACGATGATGGCCGAGAGGATCTGGACCCAGGAATAGAATTGCTCGCTACCCCTGCCGAATCGCCTGCGGATACCCTCGGCATATGTTACCACCCGCATCTGACGAATGCTGTAACAGACAAACAGGAAACAAAGCAGGAAGCCGAATGCGTTGGCGTAGTAGAGCGGCAGGATGGCTGTACCCGTCTCATAAATACGACCTGCCGCCCCGGTAAAGGTCCATGCACTGAAAGTGATCATGAATGCGGAAGCACCGGACATCCACCACTGCACACTGCCTCCTCCGCGGAAGAAATCACTGGAATTCTTGCTGAACTTCTTGAAGATCACCCCCAGCGAGAGAAGGAAAGTTAAGTAGAAGCAGATTACTGCGTAGTCGTAGATGGAGACGCTGCCAAGATTCATAAGCTATAGTGAAATTTGCGGGTTAACGGGGGTGGAAAATAATTCATCCGACATTCCTTTAGGGCAAGTTTGTTATCACTACCCCAGAACCTGTCATGATTGCGTTTCCATAACAATCAGTTCAATCGATTAGTGGAAGGGTAGTTTCAGTTAAACTGTAAACTACTGGAATCCTAAGTAACTGTCTCCGAGTTTTTCCGAATTCCCATTTGTTGTGTAGACCCTCGCTTGGCGGGCCGTGAGTAGCTCGTGCTTCGCCTTTGGCTTCGCAGCGCATTTCCTGCTTTAAACTCCCAACAGGAACTTCCACAAGGGGCTAATCTGGATCCTGTCATCATCACTGGATCCT
>JAUVDD010000395.1 GCA_030595525.1 Puniceicoccales bacterium | reverse complement strand
ATAATACTCACGCACCGCATCTGGATCGATGATTTCGATATCTGCCAGGTCAACGTTCTGAAGCTTCGCTACGCGCTGAACTTCCTCCGGCTTCCCGATCAGAACACATCGGGCCAATCCGCGCTGTTGACAGGCTGCCGCTGCCATCACGGTACGCGGTTCATCACCCTCGGGCAGAATGATCCGTTTGTTAGCCTTACGGGCCCGATTGGAAAGCTGATGCCTGAACGCAGCGGGTGACATCCGGATCTCCAGCTCACTTTCCACCCTGGACTGCAACAGGTCCACTTCCAGATGACGTGCAATGAAGTCCAGTGTGGTATTAAATCGCTCAATATCGTCAGCCGGGATATGATTCCACATGCGGGACAATTCGGTAGCGGTAACAAAACTGTCTGTCTCGACATTCAACACAGGGAGACCTTCCCGTAATGCCGGTCGACACAATTCAAGTACTTTCTCATCGATATCCACACCGCCTGTGATAACGACCCCAGCAATGGGTACCCGGTCGGTTGTTGCCAGGGCGGCCGCAATGAGGACATCTATTCTGTCTGTTGGGCAGACCACAAGTTTACCCGGCCTGAAGATGTGAAGGAGATTGGAAAGGTTTCTTGCTGCCAGGGAAACAGATTTAACCCGGCGGGTTTTGATATCGCCTTCATTGATGATCTTTGCACCCAGATGCTGGGCAACATCCCATACGCGATAGGATGGCAGATCAGGATTCCACGGAACACATCCAATCAGCTCGAATCCCGTATTATTGAACAGTGTGCATTCCTTCTTAATCTGTTCCTTTACCGCGTTTAGCTCATCAACGGAAAGTGACTCAGTCGGACGGTAGTTGCGTTCACTGGTTCCCCTAACCTGAACTAGACCGGAAGGATGATCCTTTCCAATCATCTGGACCTTATTAAGGATGCAACCAATGATGTTGGATTGGTGCCAGCCACCGTAAAGGGAAGCCGAAATTTCAAGGTTCTCCTGGAGTTCCTCGATCGAACCACCCTTCATGGCGTTCACTATAATCACCTCTGCACTGAGGGCAGTAACAATGTTTCGGTTGATGCGATTCGGAAAAGACTGGCTCTCGGTCGGCAACAAACCTTCGACGATCATCACATCGACTTCGTCTGCATGGGTGCGCACTAATTCGACAACCCGTTCCATCAGGTCATCCATATTTCCCCTACGCACATATCGCTCCGCTTCCTCAAGGGACATCGGATCGACAGGGCTAAACCCGGTTGTACTGGAAATCAAACTGATTGATGGATCCGTTTTTCCTTCAGGGATGACTTCCTGACTGATCGGCTTACAAAAGCCTACGCGGATACCGCGGCGGTCCAAGGCTCGAAAAACACCTTGCGAGACAGAGGTTAGACCACTGTCCACACATGAGGCTGCTAAAAAGAATACATGTTTCATTTGCTGGTAATACTTATAGTTTCCCGGGCGATCATCAATTCCTCATTAGTCGGGACAACGAGACATGGCAGACACCCGGCTTCCGTGATACGTCCGGTATCCACATCACCGTTTTTGCTGTTTAATTCATCGTCCACCTGAATCCCCAGTACACGAAGATGGGATATCGTCAAAGCTCTCACCTTGTAGGAGTTTTCACCAATTCCACCAGTGAAAACAATGGCATCAATCTTACTCAAAGAGGCCATCAAGCCCATGATCGCTTTCGCCAAACGATATGCGAAAACCTCAATAGCGAGGGTTGCTCGCTCATCACCCTTTTCCCATTCGGTTACCAGAGTGCGCATATCGTTGCTTTTCCCCGAAAGCCCCAAAAGTCCGCTTTCCTTGTTCAGGGCTTTCATGATTCGTTCCAAGGACCATCCCAGATTGTTGGCCAGGAACTCGTGCAAAGCGGGATCCACATCGCCGCTTCTCGTCCCCATGACCAATCCTTCGAGGGGAGAGAGGCCCATTGTAGTGTCGGCACTTTTTCCTTCCTCAACAGCACAGGCGCTGCATCCATTGCCCAGATGTGCAATCACAATACTTAAATCGCTTATATCCTTACCCAAAATCCGGGCGGTTTCTCCCGCAACATAACGATGACTGGTTCCATGGAATCCATAACGCCGGACCCGCAAATCCGTGTACCATTCGTAGGGAACCGCATAAAGGTAGGCCCGTTCAGGAATTGTCTGGTGAAAGGCAGTATCAAAAACGGCCACCTGCGGCTTGTCAGCGAACACCTCCTGTGCCGCGCGAATACCTGCAATATTGGCTGGGTTATGAAGTGGAGCCAACGGAGAACACTCCTCCAGCACCTCAACTATTTTTGCATTTATGAGAAAGCTGGCGGCAAATTCTTCAGCACCATGAACAACCCGGTGACCGACCGCTACCACCTCGATATCCTCAGGCAGGATGGCGATAACTTCCTTTAGACCGGTGACCAGATCTGCTCCGGGTAAGATTTTGTACTGTTTCTCTCCAGCAAGCTTCCAACTAAGTTCTGCAGCCGGTTCATTTAATCGCTCCACCATGCCACTCATCAGTGGCTCCTCCGTGGATTTTTCAATCAGGGCGAATTTGACAGATGAGCTGCCGCAATTGATCACTAAAATGGACTTACGGACTTTTTGAGGAGCTTGATTTCCTGAATCGATTGCTGGAATTTCCTTATTCGTCATTATTAGCTTAACTCCTATTGTCAC
>JAUVDD010000322.1 GCA_030595525.1 Puniceicoccales bacterium | reverse complement strand
TATGGATAGTCGCCGATATGGAGATTATCTTTATGTTCTGACGCGAGAGTGGATAACACAGGTCAATCCGGATGGCGTGACCCGGAATGCTCCATTAATCCGCCTTTACACGGTCGCCTTGGAGGGAGTGGGCCAGGATCGTGTGGTAGACGTGCAATCCTTCGAAAGCAAAGGTTGGCTGGATGCTGTATTAACGGCTCAACCTGATGGGATCCTTTTGAGTATCAATAGCTGGGAAAGATGGTCACCAACCGGCGGTTGGCGCTGGCGGTCGGATGTTCATGTTCTGGTACCCGGATCAGATGGAATTCCTGTGGAAGTGGGAGTAGCTCCACTCAGCGGAATACTGAGGGACAAGTTCAAGATGAGGTACAGTGACGGCTTGCTGACAACCATTTCCCAACAGGCAGACTGGTCCACCGGGCAATTCTCTCGAGCCACCACGTTGGAGAATTTCAATCTTGGGGATGAAGGATTTGAAAAGATCGGGAACCTTGCATTCGCACCTGGAGAAACCCTTTTTGCTACCCGGTTTTACGGGGATTCAGTTTACGTGGTGACTTTTCTCCGAGTTGATCCTTTGTTTTCAATTAATAATTCCGATCCAACAAAGCCATTTGTTGCGGGAGAGTTGGAGATCCCCGGTTGGTCAAACTACATTGAATGGGTAGATCAATACTTGTTCGCTGTTGGAATTGAGGCCAGCAAGGTGACTGTTTCTGTTTTTGATGTAAATGATCCTGCTAACATGGTGATGAAGGATCGCGTTTTCCTGAATGAGGATTCGTGGGCCTGGAGTGAAGCCCAGTATGATGATCAGGCAATTTCCTTTTATCCGGAAGTCGGGATGCTGATGCTGCCGTTTACGACATGGTCATGGACGGCGAACGACATGGTGCAGGCGATGCAGTTGATCAGTTGGGACAATGCAGGAATTCTTAAGCTACGTGGACAGATCCACCATCTGGACGTGCCGCGCAGAGGAGCTCTGAGAGGCGATGTGGTCGTGACGGTATCCGGTCGTGAATTGATTACATCAGATATTTCCGATCCGGATGTCCCTGTTGAAGGCGGATCCACAACATTGGCCTGGAATGTTCAGCACATGGTTCCACATGATAATTACTGGCTGCAATTGGAGTCGCCGGAACAGAGTTACTATTATTGGGCAATCCCATATAACTCACCGATGTACAATGTTCCAAAGTTGTACATTACGCCAAAGGATGAGCCTAATATTCTCGCGGGAGAGGTGCCTCTGGAAAAGGGAAGATTGCTGGGGGTGGCACACAGGGAATCACAGTTGATTCTGTTGCAGGATTTGACCGAGAACCCTCAGCAGGATTATTGGACAATTCCAGAAAAGCAGAATCTGGCAATTCGGGTTTATGATATTACCGATCCCTTGAATCCGGTATTGCAGGGGGAATCGACTGTTTTGGTTCCATACATCGGAAGCACTTTCGATTCAATTGAACTGACCGGAAATCATGTTCTTTGGAAGACCCGGCAATCCATGATGAATAATATCATGATGATGGATGCCATCTGGCCTGGACCATGGTATGGGAACAGTTCCGTCGGATTTGTTGTATCACGAATAGGATTGGATGGGTTTGTTGAAATTCCGGCTTATGAGACCTTACCGCTTCAGGGGACATGGTACAGTTCGGGAGGCTGGTTTTGGGAAGACCCATTATTGGTCGCTTCAAATACGACATACGAGGAAGTGATCATTCCCGAATCCTATTCCAGATATCGGGCCAAGTCACTGATGCAAGCGTTTGATTTTACCGATCCGGGAAATCCAGTTAAATTGCCAGAAACACGGCTTCCTTCTCATTTGTCGGACATTCAGTCTGTTGGAATCGACAATAATTATTTCCTGTATTTTGAACCGGATTATCGTACGATTGCCGTATGGGGATGGGATGGAGCAAATGCCTTCCCGCTCTTTAAACAAACTTTGTTTGGAGACGAGCAGTATCAGCAATCATACAGCTTGGCCTGGTTGTCTCCGTTTAATGTCAGAAACCGCAGCTTCTATGATAAAGAGGTTTGGAAGTACTCCATCGATGTCTGGTATCATGTTCAGGACAAAAACCGGTTCAGGAGAATTACCTCGATGCCATTCGACGATGGGTGGTTCCGGGATAATGCCGTAATGCAGGATAATTTCCTGTTGGCTACAAATGATAAGATACATTTGTTCGATGTGGATGAAGTGGCTGGCTCATTTGAACTGCAGGAGTCATTGAACCTGCCGTTCCCAAATCTTTACACGATGAATCTGGATGCGGCTGTCATGGATGATTCACTACTTTATATACCTTCCGGTATCTATGGGGTCGATACATTGCCGGTGCAGTCTAAACCTTCACAGAACAGCACCGCATTTCCCAGACTGGAGGCAACTGCTTCACAATGGACCGAATTGTCTCCCACACTCTGGCAACGCGCAGGGAAGGGGACTGCGGATGCGGCAGGTGTAATGACAAATCTGCAATGGCTTTTCAGCTCCGACTCATGGCCAGTGATTGATCCTGATGCAACGGATATGGGTGATTTATGGAGAAAGTCATCCTGGTTTGGTCACTATGCTTATTCATCAGTCGATCCGAGAAGCGTGAACCACTTTGAGCATGGAAATCTGTATGCTCCATCAAACATGCCTGATTCATCCGAGGGTGTTTTCCTGTATGATTGGAAACTGGGCTACTTCTGGACCAGCAAGACCTGCTACCCATTCATGTATGTCTTTGATCGACAGGAATGGATGTATTACGTCGAGGGTACCGGTGTCTCAGGTACCCGATGGTTCTATGGATTGGGAAGCGGTTGGGTTTCAGCCGATTGATGACGAGTTTAACAAGTCGTCAGAACTTGTTGCAGCTTGCTTGTTGAAGAAGTTTATTCTATTCAAGTTCCATGAAGATTGGAACACTGCTATTTGTTCTCTTTTTGGCCATTTCATCAATTCATGCCGAACCGATCAGCTTTGCTGATCTGGATGAAAATCATGATGGCAAGCTGTCGGAAGAGGAGTTTTCCGCGCCAAACAAGGACGCCTTTGATCAAGTGGACGATAACATCGATCGATGC
>JAUVDD010000339.1 GCA_030595525.1 Puniceicoccales bacterium | reverse complement strand
GTGTACGGCGATGTCGGAGGCTGGGCCTACAAACTGGGAGGATTCTCCGCCAGTGGTGAAAATGAGTTCGGGCATTTTGAAAGCGGCTACTTTGGTTTGCTTTCCGTCGGCCACAAGGTCGGGAAGAGAGGATCGCTTCGTCTGGACTATGTGTACAACGACCCGGATTACACCTCGGACTATAAGGTTGGCACCAAGGATCTCGAACATGTCGCTTCCCTCGTCTACAAACAAATGCTGAGCGAAAAACTAGGAGTCTGGTCCGATATTGCGGGGGCCAAAGGCTTTTCCAATGCGAAAAACGGGAGTGATCTGCTCGGTGTTGAGATTATGCCCTTCTACAACTTTACCGAAAACCTTCAGCTGGTTCTCCAGTACGCAGGCGTCACCAGTCTTGATAACCAATCGGACGTGAGAATGACACGCTATGCCAATAAGAATGCGGGTGAAAGAGTAGAAACCGCGCACAACTTGCTGCTTGGCTTCAACTGGTACCTCTACGGGCATAAACTAAAGTGGCAGAACGCAGTGGAGTATAACTACGGTAAGAATCTTGCAGGAACCGGAGATGACTACATCGGATACGGTGTAACCTCTGCTCTCCGCATCAGCTGGTAGCGAGAATATCTCCCTGAAGCATATTCAAAAGGGCATCCGGTTTGGATGCCCTTTTTTAGCGTCGGCGAGGGAGCGATTTAATTCTCTTCGAAGAGCCAGGTGGAGAGGTAGCGTTCTCCGGTATCGCAAATCACGGTCACAATCACTTTACCTGCGTTTTCGGAACGCTTGGCAAGTTCGATGGCGGCAAGGACATTGCCTCCGGACGAGATACCGCACAGAATACCTTCCTCTTTCGCGAGGCGACGCGACATATTGCCGGCAGCACTCCCGTCGATCAGTATAATATCATCGACCAAGTCGGTGTGTAGATTGCCGGGAATGAAACCGGCGCCGATACCCTGGATCCGATGCGCACCCGGTTTCCCGCCAGAAATGACGGGTGACTTTTCCGGCTCAACAGCCACGGCCTTCACTTCGGGGTTCTTTGCTTTTAGCGCTTCAGCCACACCGGTCAAGGTTCCGCCCGTTCCGACACCGGCCACGAAGATGTCGACTTTACCCTCGGTATCCGTCCAGATTTCCTCGGCGGTGGTGGCACTATGAATCGCCGGATTGGATGGGTTATCGAACTGCTGAAGCATGATGGCCTCGGGGTTTTCAGCAACTAGTTTATCGGCAGTACGAATCGCGCCGGGCATGCCTTCGTCGGCCGGGGTAAGCACCAGTTCGGCACCCAGCACCTGTAGCAAGCGTCGCCGTTCGATGCTCATGCTTTCCG
The DNA here is from genome assembly GCA_030595525.1 of Puniceicoccales bacterium. Classification (GTDB taxonomy): domain Bacteria; phylum Verrucomicrobiota; class Verrucomicrobiia; order Opitutales; family Oceanipulchritudinaceae; genus Oceanipulchritudo. The sequence goes on along the minus strand of JAUVDD010000339.1, from coordinate 1,666 downwards.
GCATGGTGAGAATCAGTTTGTAGCCTTTCGCGGCAGCAGTAAACGCCAGCGCGATTCCGGTATTTCCACTGGTTGGTTCGATTAAAGTGGAACCGGGTTTAATCAGCCCCTTCTCTTCGGCATCCTCAATCATTGCAACACCGATTCGGTCTTTCACGCTTCCCAACGGATTGCACGATTCAAGCTTGACCAGCACGGTGGCTTTAAGCCCTGCCGTAATGCGGTGAAGCTTGACCAGCGGAGTATTGCCAACGGTCTGTGTGATATTGTCATAAATAGCCATTTGTCTATCTCCAGATTAAATATTGAACATGATCGGTTGGTCGGCCGTGCGCTTGAGGTAGTCGTCGTGCAACTCCTTGAGCGTGATCTTCGAAAAATATTCCCGTAGCTCGTCACTGGCTCCTTGCCAGACCCGCTGCACCACACAGGAATCCGAACGGCTACATCCCTCGGCGAGACAACTCACAAGATTGATGTCACCTTCCGATGCGGAAAGAATGTCGTAGACCGTGATGTCTGCCGGATCTTTCGCGAGTCGGAAGCCGCCCCGCAGGCCGCGTACACTGTTCACAAGACCCGCATTTTTCAACGGAACAATAATCTGCTCAATATAGTCGGTCGAAATTCCCTCTTGTTCTGAAATTCTTTTTTTCGGGACAGGCTGGTCTCCCTGTAGGCGTGAAACACAGAGTAAAATACGGGTTGCATAGCGTCCCTTGGTGGATAACTTCATTGGTTCATCTCCTTATACGATCATTTTGTTATAACTTTTATCATATATAAATGTGACAGATTTACCCGTCAAGAGTAATTCGTGAAAAAAGGGCAGATTTTAAGGGTTTTGGATCAAGAATATGGACCACCCAACCATCCTGTCCAAAAAAGAAACGAAGGAATGGTTCAATAGTGGTCGTCAGCTCAGTAAAACCCTGTTTCTCAAGTAAAAAAGGCACAGGAACCACCTAGGAAGAGTTATTCTCCCCCATTTTCTTTCAAATTAAGAAGCAGGACTGGCGGCCAGTTTGAATCTTTCGAGCTAATATAATAAAGACCGTTTCCGGCTTCACCCCACACCCCAAAGGTAACCTCCGGTGTTTTGGAGTTTCTAACTTGCTCCAGCAACGCAGTGTCTTTAATCGAGACATGAATCCAACCCCCTTCCTCCCACGTGATTCCCTTGAGCACGATAAAGGGAGCCCTCCAAAGCTTGGAATCTCCGAGATTCACTACCGGAACATCCTGAGCGGACTCCCAGGGCACATCGCGAAAAGCACTAAAAGCATAGCAAGCCTCTCCGGGTAGCGAGTTTTGCCCCTGCACCCCCAGATTCCCCCGCCCTTCGCCCCAAGCCGGATTGTTTGCAGTATTAACCATCGGCGCCACCACTATATTTACTGAGTTGGGAGAACTCTTATGCGGACGAAAACGAAACTCCGCCCCGCTAATTTCATTGGTCACAGTCGACAAATCAAACGCGACGAGAGTCCTCACACTCGGTGCCTGGGCGATCAAAAGGAATTCACTTCCTCCACTGTTCCGGTTACGCTCATTACTCCGTCCAAACGTATCCTTTGAAGCCGTCAGCTCCAGCGGTTCCGCACCAACAACCGATATTGCCGATGCAATTAAACCCAAACCCAACCACACATTTCGATTCATGACC
>JAUVDD010000345.1 GCA_030595525.1 Puniceicoccales bacterium | reverse complement strand
CTGTTCCTCCAATAAAAGAAGAGCCTGATCGAACTCCAGCTCCGAGAGAGCTATAGTTATGGCTGAAATTTCCGGTGGCAGGTCTTTCCCAGTAGAGGTTTCTATTATTTCGGGGGATTTATCATCGGTCTCGGTTGTTTTACATCCGCCAATGCTTAAGGTGATGATTATCACCGCCAGATAACAGATGAATTTGCTCTTCAAAAATAACATAGATCTTAATTCGGATAAATTCGTTCCAAACAAAGATTGGAATATTTTCACAATGAAAATTGGCAAACAGAAATCCCGCGAAGAGGGATTAAATAAGTAAATATTCCAGTTTAAAGTAATTCTGTCGGGAGTTCTTCAAACATCACGAATTCCGTTCCAGAATCCCATTCCAACGGGGGAGAAACCTGTGCCCATAATTCTCCCACTGAAAGCCTGTTTAAACCACTGGTTGCCTGGAAATGGATGAGTGCAGGCAATCGCATCAGTTGGGATTCATCGATGTGACCACTCGATTGGTTTCGAATTCCTTCCAACCATGTTTCCAAGTCCTTGGAGAACTTTTCCCTGATTCCTTCGTGACAGGGATGGGAATTCGGAAGAGCCAACAGGAGAGGCGCAACATTGTTCTTTTTCTGAAAACTTATCGTTTCTTGGATGAACACCTGTGCCGTGGAATTTGTGAGATCCTCAGGATTTGGCCAGAACGGTGTTCCTTCTGCGATTTCACCAAGCAACCCATCCAGCGAAGTAAAGTACCGGTAGATCAGGACCTTATCTATGCCGGCTTCCCTTGCGATGGCGTTGATTCCCCACCCGGCAAAACCTTCCTTTTTCAGCAAGCGGACTGCTGCTTGAATGATTTTGGAAGTCGTCTGCTGGCGATCGCGTGGCATTTCTATTCAGCAAAAAAAAGGAAGAATGCGGTTTGCAGGACAATGTATGCCAGGATCAGAATAAAGATCCAGGAGAGCGGCCATGGCTTATGCTCTGTTATTTGAGATTTATCCTCGGATTCCTGTTCCATTACTTAACCGAATCAATGGTTTCAAGAACTGCCTGCATGGTCTCGATCCTAGCCTGGGGAGTAATCCCGTGGCCGAGATTAAAAATGTAGCGACTCCATGGTGACATCGAGTCGAGTAATTGTTTGGTTGCAGCAGCAGCGACCTCTGGCTCACCGGGCATCAAGTCCGGATTTAAATTCCCTTGCAAGGTGATGCCCTGCGGCAGTTCCTTCTTCCATTCGGCGAGGTTTACGGATTGATCAGCGGCCAGTGCCCGTGCTCCCGTCCGGATGAGATCCTCATGATGGGCTGACATGCCTTTGGTAAAGAGGATGATCGGAGTAGAATCACCGAGTGCTTCAATAATCTTCTGTATCCATTTCAAGGAACAATCCCAGTATTGACCATCGGGAGCAGCTGCGGCCCATGAGTCGAAAATCTGAATAGCATCAACACCCGCATCGATCTGGCTTTTGAACAGATCGATAAGGCCATCGCTAAGTTTGTTCATCAGGGAATCGAACAAGGGTCGCTCATTATTGAACATGTAACGAGCATTTGTGTATTCCTTGCTCGAACCGCCTTCAATCATGTAGGTGGCGAGGGTCCAGGGAGAACCACCGAAACCCAATACTGCCTTGGAATTGCCCAATTCTCCACGTACCTGTCGAATCGCATCAGAGATATATGCGGTCCGATCGGCAACACCTGTGGAATCCAGTTTGTCCACGTCTGCTTGCGAGCGGATTTCACCCGCCATCTGAATACCACCTTTTTCCCGGAAAGAGTAGGGTAGTCCCATTGCTTCCGGAACAATCAGGATATCACTGAAAATGATGGCGGCATCCAACTGCTTGAATCGGCGAAGCGGTTGAAGGGTGACCTCGGTAGCCAGGTCGGGTGTCTTGACCATCGTTACAAAGTCGTATTTTTCCTTCAGCGCGCGGTATTCCGGCAGGTAGCGGCCGGCTTGACGCATAATCCAGACGGGAGGCCGGTCTGGTGCTTGATCGGAAAATGCATTTACTAAACGTTCTCTTGAATTCATAGGGGATTTATTGCCGTCTATTGATGCTAATGAATCGTCCGGGTCAACGGTTATTGGATGTTCAACTGCGTTCACGTTACAAAAGTTGCGGTTTAGGAGGTTTTGGATATGAATGGGTAATGGCAGGGAAGCGAATGGCGATTTTTGGATGTGGATATGTCGGTCGGGAATTGGCCCGTGCCGCTACCAATGCAGGGTATGAGGTCTGGATTCATTCGCGCAATCCTGAGACATTGAAAGCGGTGTCGGAAATCCCCTTGGAACGCCACATATTAGGGGATCTACACAGTGAGGAGTGGCACAGGAAACTGACAGGACACTGGGATGTCGTGTTCAACCTGGTCTCATCAGCAGGTGGAGGATTGATCGGATACGAGCTCTCCTATATTGAGGGGAATCGGTCCATTATGCGATGGGCTGCATCGAATCCCGTGAAGCGATTTGTTTATACCAGTGCGACATCCGTTTATCCGCAAACGGACGGTGAATGGGTAACAGAGGAGGACGTACCGGAGCTGGAGGTTTTATCTGACAGTGGTCGAATCCTGCGCCGGGCCGAAAAGGAAATTCTGGAAAGTAAGGTATTTGGGAATCAGGTCGTTGTCCGCCTCGGCGGTATTTATGGTCCTGGACGGCATTTGTATTTAAACAGTCTTCGTGAAAAACGAACGGAACTGTCCGGAGATGGATCAGCGTTCCTGAATTTGATTTATTCGAAAGACATTACCGATGTCCTTATGCAGTTAGCTGGAAAGGTGGACCTTTCCCCCTCCACAATCGTCAACCTGGTTGATAACGAACCTGAACAAAAACAGAAGATCGTTGACTGGTTGGCAGGAGAACTTGGTGCCGAAACCTTGAAGTTTAATCTCCAATCATCGTGGCACCGGGGAGCTCACCGGGCAGTTGTTGGC
>JAUVDD010000369.1 GCA_030595525.1 Puniceicoccales bacterium | reverse complement strand
GGTATTCGGTGGATCCTTGTCAGAAACGTTTTCGGAGAAGATCTGCAAGGTGATGGATATGGCTGTAAAGAACGGCACTCCGGTGATCGGATTGAACGACTCGGGTGGAGCACGGATTCAGGAAGGGATCGAAAGTCTGGCAGGCTATACTGATATTTTCCTGAGGAATGTGACATCGTCCGGGGTAGTCCCGCAAATTTCAGGTATATTTGGCCCATGTGCGGGTGGAGCGGTCTATTCGCCGGCCCTTACAGATTTCACCGTCATGGTGGAAAAGAACAGTTACATGTTCCTGACTGGTCCTAAGGTGGTAAAGTCGGTGACCCATGAGGACATCGATAATGAGGGACTTGGTGGAGCATCCATTCACACGACGCGAAGCGGAGTGGCGCATTTAGCCGCACCGGATGAAGAAGCGGCAATTGAGCAGATCAAGCGATTGATCTCTTATATGCCTCAGAATAATCTGGTGCCACCGCCGATGAAGAAGACTGAAGATCCCGTTGATCGAGAAATTCCGGAATTAAACGAGCTGTTACCGGATAATCCGAATCATGCTTATGACATGAAAGAGGTCATTGCCATTACAGTTGACGATGGAGAATTTCTTGAAATCCAACCAAACTATGCGGCCAACATCATCATCGGATTTGCCCGTTATGGTGGTTACTCAGTCGGGATTGTAGCAAATCAGCCGCAAGTACTGGCTGGTGTTCTTGACAACGATTCCTCGATCAAGGCGGCCCGGTTTGTACGGTTCTGTGATTGTTTTAATATTCCTCTGGTCACATTTGTTGATGTACCGGGATTCCTTCCCGGGACAGCTCAGGAACACGCCGGAATTATCCGTAATGGAGCAAAACTCCTTTACGCTTATGCAGAGGCAACTGTCCCTAAAATTACGGTGACTACTCGCAAGTCGTATGGAGGTGCTTATTGCGTCATGAGCTCAAAGCACCTTCGTGGTGATATCAATTACGCCTGGCCCACCGCGGAAATTGCGGTTATGGGTGCAAAGGGAGCGACTGAGATCCTTTATGCGAGGGAGATCAAGGCAGCTGGTGACAAGGGGGGCGAAGTTATGGCTGAAAAGGAAGCGGAATATTCTGAACGGTTTGCCAGTCCCTTTGAGGCGGCGAAGCGAGGCTATATCGATGATATTATTCGACCATTCCGCACCCGTCTTCGAATCTGCAAAGCACTTATCCTGCTGGAAGGCAAACAGGATAAGAATCCACCGAAGAAGCACGGAAACATTCCTCTGTAGGAATTAATCGAGGAAAACAAATGGAGATGAGTTTTCAAAACGTGCTGGATGCCAACGGAATTGGCATCGCGATCACAGGCATGTCAATTGTCTTTGCCGCGCTGGTTTTGATCAGCCTCTACATTGCTTCCATTCCCAAGCTGTTGGGAAACATGGACAAGGCTGTTAAAAAACGGGCTGAAAAGAAAAAGGCGGTAAAATCGGCAAAACCTGTCGTCGTGACCGATCCAAGCAAGCTGTCGGACGAATTGCTGACAGCGATCGGCTATGTGATTCACATGGAAAAGGAATTTGAGGATGCGGAAGACCATCAACGAATCACAATCCAGCGTGGGGATACCAATCAAGTCTGGGCAGTAACTGGACGCCTGAGGAACCTTTCTACGAGAATGTAAGATGCGAAAATACGAACTTAAAATTAATAACGAAACTTTTAAAATCCAGGTGAAGGAATTCTCCTCGGATGAAGCGACCTTGCTGGTTAACGGAAAGCCCATGCTGGTTGAAGTCGGTGCCATCGAGCACGATACGATGAAGTCTAAAGTGGCGAGGCGTCCGATTTCGACGAGCTCTCAAACTTCGGGAGCCGGTGCCCCGTCTCCAGCTGCTGCTCCGAAGGGGAGTGTTGGATCAAGTGTCACCGCACCAATCCCAGGGAAAATCATGGAGATCTTCGTCAAGGAGGGTGACGTCCTTAAGATGGGTCAACCCGTATTGAAGATGGAGGCCATGAAAATGGAGAACATCATCAACGCGACATCCACCGGTACCGTTGGCAAAATCCAGGTCCAGGCGGGCGATGCCGTTGCCCAGGGACAGGAACTTATCCTTTTCGGGTAATATCGATCCAAAGGACATTGAATAATGGAAACCTTCAGTGAGTTTTACCACCAAAGTGGGTTTTATAACCTGCAGCTTGGTAATATCGGGATGATATTGATCGGATGCTTGTTCATCTATCTGGCCATCGCCAAGGAATATGAGCCACTCCTCCTCCTGCCTATCGGATTTGGTGCAGTTGTGGGCAATATTCCATATATCGAAGGCATGCCCTTGGGGGTTTATGATGATGGCAGCGTTCTGAGGTACTTGTACATGGGCGTGACACAGGGAATCTACCCGCCGCTGATCTTTCTGGGAATCGGTGCAATGACCGATTTCTCGACCATGCTCTCAAATCCTAAACTGGTACTCTTGGGTGCAGCTGCCCAGATGGGGATCTTTCTGACCTTGGTTGGTGCTTTGTTCCTTGGGTTCACTCCAGGTGAAGCCGGTGCGATCGGTATCATTGGTGGAGCGGACGGACCTACGGCGATTTTCCTCTCAGCCAGGCTTGCGCCTGACTTGTTAGGACCGATTGCCATTGCAGCGTATTCATACATGGCCTTGGTTCCTGTCATTCAGCCGCCCATCATGAAGTTGCTGACTTCAAAGAAAGAACGACTGATCCGGATGAAGCCGCCGCGGCAGGTCAGCAAAAAGGAGAAGATCCTGTTCCCTATCGGAACTTTTATCATCTGTGCATTGTTGGCTCCGGGCGCCCTGACTCTCGTTGGCATGCTTTGTTTCGGTAATCTGCTCAAGG
>JAUVDD010000325.1 GCA_030595525.1 Puniceicoccales bacterium | reverse complement strand
TTTCCTCTCATGTTTTTAGGATTAGAATTTCCCCCTAATGAAAATTACCCTAAAAAAGCGCTATTTGAGCATTTCAGCGGTACTGATCTTGCTGATCATCTTCATGCTGGTAACCGGTGATGGCCAAAAAAAGAAAATCAGGCAAACACGGGACCTGATTACTGTGGATACGACTGAATTAGCCACCTACGATTATGACGTGGAAATGGGCTATATTGGTACTTTATACGCAGCGAATGAGTTTGCCGTTAATTCGAAAGTAGCCGGTCGGATCGTTAAAATGAACTATGACATCGGAGACATCGTGGAGAACGGTGCTATAATCGCCTCGATTGATGATACACAGTATCAGCTGGAATACAAACAGGCCCGGGGTAAACTGGACATGGAGCTTTCCAAGGTAGAGCAAAAGCAAATGGCTATTGATTTGGCTGAACGAGAATTCGAGCGGAATACGGCTCTCCGGGAAGAGAAGGTGATATCCGAATCCCAACTGGAGAAAGCACAATACGATTTTGAGCGCCAGAAGGTGACTTTTAACGTGGATCAGGCCAGCCTGGCCAATCAGGAAACTGCGGTAGAGATGTCCGGGTTGAGATTGTCATACACAAAAATTAAAGCGGACTGGGGAGAGGGCGAAGAAGGAGGAACTCGTGTTTTGGCCGAACGGTTTGTTGATGTTGGCGAGATTATCAATACCAATAAGCCGATTGCCTCCATCATGGAAATTGGTCTTTTGAAGGCGGAGATTTTTGTGGGTGGAAAGGAATATCCGCTTTTCAAAATTGGAATGAAAGTGACTATTGAAGTGGATGCTTTCCCGGATGAATCCTTCGAGGGTGAAGTGGAACGCGTTGCCCCGTTCCTTAATCAACAGACCCGTCAGGCGAAGGTTTTAATTTCAGTGAAGAACGAAGACATGCGCCTGCGTCCGGGAATGTTTGCCCGGACAAATGTCACATTCTCGAGGCGTGAAGGCGTGGTGATGCTTCCAAAAGAATGCATCATGGAGTGGAAGAATGCCGATGGGGTTTACCTCTATAATGATGAGGAAAAGCAGGTTTTCTTCCGTCGGGTCCAAGTCGGGGATGTCCACGAAAACAACATCGAGATTTTGAATGCCGATACACTTGATATGCCAGTGGTGAATGTCGGTCAGCATATGGTTCGGCATTACATGAAAGTGAATCATGTGAAGGATATTCAGAAAGAAGAACCACCGCGGAAGGGAACGCTGGGAAAGAAACCGACCCCGAAAAAGAAGTCGACAGCCAATCCAGAAGCGAAACCTAAAGCTGCTGCAAAGCGAGCTGCCGCGCAAAAGGAACGTGATGCTAAAGCAAGTGCTCAGGACGTAACGAAAGAATCTTCAAGCAAGTCAAATCAACAGACTCCATCTGAAAAAACTGTTGATCCAGCTGTTCAAAGTCAGGCAGTTCCACCCAAAGAGCCTGAAGTCGGAGTTAAACCGAGTACGGAAAAAGGGACTGAGGGCTAGATGAATATTTCCTCCTTCACAGTTAGTCGTCCGGTGCTGGTCAGCATGGCGACCCTGATCGTGATGTTGCTGGGAGGCGTCGCCTTCTTTCGTTTGCCGATCGAACTGATGCCGGACACCTCTGTTCCAACCTTGTCAGTACGGGCTCGATATTCGGGAGCGGGGCCGACTGATGTGGAAAAACTGGTAACCCGGCCCATCGAGGATGCCTTGAATCAAGTTGAGGGATTGCGACTCATCCAGTCATATTCCCAGTCAGGAAGTTGCTCGATCCGCCTGGTTTTCAATTGGGGAGAAGACTTGGACGAGGCAATGCGGAATGTTCAACAGGCAATTGATAAAGTTGAGCGCCGTTTGCCGGAAGAGGTTTACAAGCCGGAAATCCGGAAATACGACCCCAATGATTTACCAGTTCTGGTTTATGGCGTCACGACGGAGAATAGTCAGGCAGAGCTGACTCGGAAGCTGGAAAACGAAATTGTTCCCATACTCTCACGGATTGAGGGAGTTGGTGAGGTCGATCTGATCGGGGAAACGGACATGGAAGTCCAGGTGATGATCGACCTGAAGAAGCTGAAGGTACTGAAGCTCTCTGTTTCGGATGTGGCAAACATTGTTAAACGACAAAGCTTCAGCATGTCGGCAGGTCGCATTCAGGCCGGTGTGGAACGTGAGGGATTGCGGATTTCGACTGATATAGATAACGTGGAAGACCTGAAGAATACGGTCATCAAAAGCATGGCCAATGGGAAAGTCTTTTTGTCGGATGTGGCGACAGTAGAGTTTGGCCCGGAAAAGCGAACTTCCTTCAGCTATATTGATGGGGTTCAGGGTCTGAGAATGGCCATTAGCAAGGCGCCGGGGGCCAATACGGTGAAAGTGGCCAAGGATGTCAGCAAGGTTGTTGAGCAATATCAGAAACGGAGCAAGGACTTTACCATATCGGAAATTTTCAATACGGCAGTCTACATTGAGAGCTCTATTCGTAATGTGAATTTCTCGGTCCTGTATGGTGGATTCCTGGCGATTATTGTCCTGATTATCTTCCTGCGGAACATCCGGAGTACTTTTGTCATCAGTCTTTCCATCCCGATTTCGGTTATTGCAACCTTCGCCCTGATCTATTTTAGCGGGCTGTCCCTGAACCTGATGACGATTGGCGGATTGGCCCTTGGTATAGGTATGCTGGTAGACAATGCCATTGTAGTGCTGGAAAATATCATGCGGTTGCGGCAGTCCGGGTTACCGGTTAAGGAATCGGCTGTTCAGGGTGGGACGGAGGTACAGTCCTCCATTACAGCCAGTACAGTTACCACCTTGATTGTATTCCTTCCTGTTCTGTTCCTGCAGGGAGTGACCAGTCTCTTGTTCAAGGAACTGGCGATTGTTGTCGCATTCGCCATGTTAGTGTCTCTGGCATCGGCGATTTTACTGATTCCAACAATGACTTCATTGGTCATTCCAAAGAAGTTAAATACGGGTCCGGAGAAGGGATTGTGGGGATTTTTGGCAGGGGTTTTCGACAGAGTCGAAAGGTTTTATCTGAAGATTTTACAGGAGAGCCTGAAGTCCAG
>JAUVDD010000031.1 GCA_030595525.1 Puniceicoccales bacterium | reverse complement strand
ATGCTTTGGATTCGGATCTGTGGCACCAATGACAACCCTTCGGATTCCCGAATCAATGATCGCCCGAGTGCAGGGAGGGGTTCTTCCGTGAGTGGAGCATGGCTCCAAGGTTACATAAAGGGAGGTTGTATCATTCGGTTGTAATCCTGCGGCTCGGTAGGCATTCAGGGCAACAATCTCTGCATGATCCTCCCCCGCTGGCTGGGTATGCCCCTCGGCGACGACTTCACCGTCCTGTGTGATAATGGCACCAACAGCTGGATTTGGATGCGTCTTACCCATCGCCTCACGAGCTTGGGCAATTGCCAGTCGCATATATGCCGAATCATCCATTAATCGTTACCTTAACACGAAGGGATTTCCGTTCGCTTCATCACCAACAGAAGTCTCCGGACCGTGTCCTGGATAGACTACGGTATCGTCCGGCAGCGTGTAAATGTGATTCTTGATTGAGTTGGAAAGCTGTTCAAATGAACAGCCGGGAAAATCTGTTCGCCCAATACTGCGATAAAAGAGCGCGTCTCCGGAAATAGCCACTTTGTCATCAACAAACCAGAAGAGAACACTCCCGGGGCTATGTCCAGGCACATGTCGTACTTCCACTTCACGCCCGATAATCTTGATCCTCTGACCGTGTTCGAGCCACGATTCAATCTTCACCGGCGGCATCGCCATCCCGGGAATTGAATAAGTTGCCATGACTTCCGGGGTTTCAAAAAAGAGGCGATCTTCAGCATGTGCGAATGCCGGCACTCCTGCATCGTTGAATTTCTGTCCGTCGAGTGTGTGATCCCAGTGTCCGTGCGTGAAATATAATCCGCCAATCTTCAATCCGCTTTTGGCAGCAATGGCTTCCACCGTCGGCCAGGCATTCAAGGGCGCGTCAAACACAGCCAGCTCCAGGCTGTCAGGATGACTGACCACATAGCACTGTGTTCCGATGGGAGGCAGTTCAAAGATTTGTACAGATAAGCTCATTGGGCAGTTAACCTAGGCATGCGTTCTTGTTCGGCAATCTTTCACGCGTATTTTTATGCGAAGTCCCTTTCTTGACTATTTGTCAAATTGAGCTCTTAACGGAGGTTTTCCCATTTAAAGGGAATAAGCCAACTTTGTTATGAAAGAAATGTCACCATTGGAAGAAATCCGCCACTCCTCAGCGCACGTTTTAGCGACTGCGGTCCTCCGCCTGTTCCCAGAGGCCAAACTCGATATTGGTCCACCGACGGATTCCGGATTTTACTACGACTTTGACTTGGATCATGCCTTCACTTTCGAGGATCTCGAGCGCATCGAGGGAGAAATGAAAAAAGTGATCAAGGAAAACCAGCGATTTGAGAAATTCGAAACCACTCGTGAAGAAGCTGTTATCCTGATCAAGGAAATGGGTCAGGAAGCTTACAAGCTAGGCCGTCTCGATGACATTCCGGAGGACGAGGCGATCAGTTTTTACCGAAACGGAGAGTTCGTTGACCTGTGTGCCGGAACACACGTTAACTACAGCAAGAAGATTAAAGCAGTCAAATTGCTCAGTATCGCCGGTGCATACCACCGTGGAGATGAGAAGAACAAGCAGTTGCAACGGATTTATGGTACAGCCTATCCCAACAAGGATCAGTTGGCTGAGCATATGGAGCGTATTGAAGAAGCTAAGAAACGAGACCACAGGAAGCTGGGTCGAGATCTTCAGCTTTTTCACATCGATGAAGCCGTTGGTCAGGGTCTGGTTCTCTGGACCGCCAAAGGATCCGTTATTCGTCAGGAACTGCAGAGTTTCATCGCTGAAGAGCTGCGTAAACAGGGTTACTCACAGGTTTTCACTCCACATATCGGCAAATTGGGACTATATCGCACAAGCGGTCATTTCCCCTATTACAAGGAATCTCAATTTGCTCCGATCATCGAAAGTGATGAATTGGAAAAACTTTCTAAAGAAGGATGTTCCTGTGCGGAACTGAGCAACAAAGTCGATGCGGGTGACGTGGATGGGTATCTCCTGAAACCGATGAACTGCCCGATGCATATCAAGATCTTTGATTCGCAACCACATAGCTACAGGGATTTGCCAATTCGGTTGGCTGAATTCGGGACAGTCTATCGCTGGGAACAATCCGGTGAACTGAACGGTATGACTCGGGTGCGTGGTTTCACTCAGGACGATGCACACATCTTCTGCACAGAGGAGCAAGTCGAACAAGAAATCCAGGGCTGCCTGGACCTGGTTAAGACTGTATTCAACACTCTCGGAATGAAGGATTACCGGGTTCGTATAGGATTAAGAGATTCTGACTCCTCGAAATACACCGGCGATGCCTCCCTCTGGGATAAGGCCGAAGCCGCCTTGCGCAAGGTCGCCGGCACCCTCGATGTTCCCTACTCGGAAGAAACGGGTGAAGCAGCTTTCTACGGACCGAAAATCGATTTTGTGGTAAAGGATGTCATCGGTCGTGAATGGCAACTGGGAACAGTTCAGGTGGATTACAACCTCCCAGAACGGTTTAATCTGAACTACATCGGCTCGGATAATGCAGACCATCGCCCGGTGATGATCCACCGTGCACCTTTCGGTTCAATGGAACGCTTCACCGGTGTTCTGATTGAACATTTTGCCGGCAATTTCCCAATCTGGCTCGCTCCGGAACAGGTTCGCATCCTGCCAATAACAGATGCTCAACTGGATACTGCTCGTGAACTCGAAGCAAAGCTCGGGGCTGCAAAGATTCGTTGCTCGATCGACAGCCATTCCGACAAGTTTGGGGCAAAAATCCGTCGAGCCGAAATGGACCGGATTCCATACATGTTCGTCATTGGGAAGAACGAAGTGGCCGAAGGCAACGTCACCATTCGCTCTCGCGTAAATAAGGATGATGAAGGTACATTACCATCCATCGAGGCAGTTGACCGAATTCTGACCCGCGTCGCAGAAAAAGCACTTCCCGTTGCTTAATAGGAATTTTTATTCCAATTTTAAAGCATCTGTCAGCAGCATGGCTATGCGTCAGCCCTCCAGACTGTCCTTGTGCTTTCTGTACAGGCCACGAAACTGGTGATATGACATGCCAAGCAATTTGGCCGCGTCGCCCTGATGGAATTTGGTTTCTTCCATAGCTGATTTCAAAGCAGTTACTTCCAGCTCACGAACCATGTTCTCCAACGAGTCTTTGCCCGCTACAAAACCATTAGGTGTTTGTTGAATATTGGAGGCATCGGATTTGGATACCTTGCTTTCCTCTTCAAAACCGTAGGGAGAATTGAAGGGATCAAAGTTCACCCTGTCGATATCAGTGCCACCACTGGCATAAACGGCTCGCTCAACCACGTTCTTCAATTCGCGGATATTACCTGGCCAACGATAGGATTCCAAGGCCTCCATAGCCTCAGGAGTAAATTCCGGCACTTCTCGCCAACCCAACTCCAACGACATTCGCGTGGAAAAATGTCTGGCCAGCAGTTCGATGTCTTCCCGCCTTTGTCGCAGAGGCGGTAGAAACAGCACTTCAAAGGTTAAACGATCCAGCAGATCCCGCTTGAACTTTCCTTCGCTGGCAAGTCTCGGCAAGTCTGCATTGGTTGCCCCGATGATTCGGACATCCACCCGGATTTGGTGGCTGCCTCCTACCCGCTCGAATTGCCGGTATTCCACGACTCGTAAAATCTTTTCCTGAATCGTAATTGGAATCAGACCAATCTCATCCAAAAACAGGGTTCCCGAATCCGCAGCTTCGAAACGACCCATCCGGCGCTTGCTGGCACCTGTGAAGGCTCCCGCTTCGTGGCCAAACAGTTCCGATTCCAAAACTGAAGGAGATAATGCTGCACAGTTCAGCGCAACAAGGGGACCCTGCCAACGACTGGATAAATAATGCAACCGGGAAACCGCCAGCTCCTTTCCTGTTCCTCGTTCCCCAACGATCAAAACAGGTCGATCCACCTGCGCCACTCGCGAAAGGCGTTCCTGGAAAAGCATAAAGGCTTCTGATTCTCCCAATGCCTCATTTTTCCCTACACTGCCTTCAAATGGTGCTTCCGATTCGCTGCGCATGTGTGGTTTATCTCACCAAATCTTGGTTAGGTCCACTAAATTCGTTTCTCCCTCGGAATTGTTGCAATTTAAATATATTATTTAACTACTTGTTAATTAATAACTTACAAGATTTATCAGAAAAATTGGCACGAAACTTGTTTTAATAGGAGACAAAGAATTTCAACTAACAAATATTAACTTCAAAAAGGAAAGAACAATGGGAATCTTCTCACGCTTCAGAGACATAGTAAGCTCCAACTTGAACTCCATGCTGGAAAAAGCCGAGGATCCGGAAAAGCTGATCAAGCTGATGATCCAGGAAATGGAAGACACTTTGGTAGAATTAAAAGCATCCTGTGCCAGCGCCATGGCCAGTCGGACCCGAGTTACACGGGCCAAGGACATCGCCACCGAGAGCGTTGACAAATGGGATAAAAAAGCACGTTTGGCTATCGAGAAAGGTCGTGAAGACCTCGCCAAAGAGGCTTTGTTGGAAAAGCGCGCCTGTCAGGAAGAGTCAGAGCATCGCGAAAAGGAAGCCACTCGCTTCGACGAACTGGTTGCCCAATACCAAAAGGATATTGTCCAACTCGAGGAAAAGCTCGAATCCGCCCGCAACAAACATCGCATTCTGGTGCAACGACACATCCATGCTTCACATCGGAAAGTCGCACAGGGTAAAATCCGCAAGGCTGACTCCTCAGACGCCTTCTTCCGTTTCGAACAATTCGAAAACCGGATCGACCGGATGGAAGCGGATGCCGAACTGGTCAACTACCGCGGCGCCAGCCTGGAGAACGAGTTCAGCAAGCTGGAATCTGACGAGCTAATCGAGAAGGATTTGGCTTCCCTGAAGGAATCGATGAAAGAAACCTCAAAAGAATCCAAGGATTCCTGAGCAGACTTGCGCATTTCGATGAAAACCACAAACTATCAACAACAAGATAAATAATCATGCCACCAGAATTCATCGTCACCATCGTTTTCATCGCCGTCGGAATACCCGTTTTGGCCGGTACGCTTATCAAGCTAGCCAAGATCATCAAAGGTGAGCCAACCAGCTCGAACTTTGGCTCAGATAAAAAATCAAAAAACCCGACTTCTGACCGGCACGAAGCCGAAATCGTCCAGGAAATCAATCAACTGGTCACCCGTCTGGAAAAAAGAATTGAATCCCTTGAGACCATCGTTCTCGACCAGACCAAACGTTAATCTTCAGAATTTCATATAAAATCATGACCACATTTTCGAACACAACTTCATCCCGTACCCTATATCGTTCTCGCAAAGGCTGGATCTTCGGAGTCTGCCAGGGGTTGGCCACATATGCTGAGATTTCCGTCGTGTGGATACGAGTCGCCGCCTTTGCAGGCCTGATGTTGACCGGCTTCTGGCCTCTTTTTGTCATCTACATCGTCGCGGCGATCTTTCTCAAACCTGCCCCCATCATGGAGTTCCGGGATGAAGAAGATTTCAGTTTCTACCACAATTACATGTCGGATCGCCGCATGGCCCTTTCCCGATTGAAACAACGTTGTCAGACACTCGACAAACGGGCTAGACGGATGGAAAACATCGTCACTAATCGCGAATATGACTGGGACCGCCGATTTGAATCGGGCGCATAAAGCGTTTTAACCTTTACGGTTACCCTCAGGGTGCTTTAACAAAAACCGGTATTGCGTTTCTCGCAGTACCGGTTTTTTATTCGGCAGGCAATGGAACTTCATAAACACCCGTTCTTCAAGCAAATGGACGACGATAGCGTCGAGGCGCTTACACGGTCCGCCCTTCTGCAAAACTTACCTCGTGGCACAGTCATATTCGAGGAAGGAGATATCTCCGACTCCATTTATCTAGTATTGGATGGAACCATCGGATTTAGCAAGAAGGTCAACAACCGTGGTCATCTGAATATCAGTCAGAGCCACAAGGGGGAATACTTCGGGGAAATTGGTGTTTTGACCAGTGACCGACGCTCCCTTCGCGCAGAGGCTAAAACGCCTTGCACGATTGCCTGTATCCCAGGTGCTGCCTTGGTCAATTATCTGCGCAAAATGCCTGGTCCGGTCCAGGGTCTGATGCAGTCAATAATTGTTCACCTTCAGGGAACCACCCGCAAATTTGTGGATGATAGGATTCATCAGGAAAAAATGGCTCTGGTTGGAAATATGACCAACACCATTATCCATGATTTTAAAAATCCATTCTGTCTGATCAGTTTAAGTTCTCAATTACTGAGGCAACGGCACACCGAGCCAGAATCTCTGAAGCTTTGCCAGAATATTGAGAAACAAGTAGATCGAATGGTTTCGATGGTCACCGAATTGGCTGAATTCTCCAGAGGCGAACACAGTATCAATAAGGTTAAACTCAACCTGAAGGATATGTTCGATGAATTCCGGTCACTCAATCATCCTTACTTCGAAAACTCTGCCGTCCAACTCACTATTGAAATTCCGGACGTAAAGATTGTTGGTGCGAAGGCTAAATTGTTCCGTGTCTTCCAGAATTTGATTGGCAACGCGATTGAAGCCCTCGGGGAACATCCTGGTGCGGTGAAGGTCTCCGCCTCTGTCTCACATGCGGACGGTATTGTTCAGATTCTTGTCGAGGACAATGCAGGTGGTATTCCCGAAGCAATACGTGATCGCTTGTTCGAACCATTTGTTTCCTATGGTAAACGCGAAGGCACAGGCCTCGGGACGGCAATCGCCCGTTCCATCATCGAAGCCCATGGCGGCTCCATCAATTACCGGACAGAAACAGGTAGGGGCACGATTTTCACAATCAATCTGCCATTGGCTTAGCCAAGCTAACTCAGTCGGAAGCTGGCTCGACGTGAAACTCCACAGCCGAACCAATCTGGTAGGATTGTCCTGACTTCGGATAAACCAGCAAATGTGCGGGGAAGGAGAAAGTCCCGCCCCAGCTCACAATGTATGGCAACACGAATTCATGCGTGCCAGGAGAAAGGGGCTCAATCCGGATTTTCTGTTTAAGCGGGTCTTTCTGTGGTTCCCGCAAAATCCTTGGGTCGGTGAGAATAGCTTCACTGGAAGAAGGTTTAATTGTATGCTCGATCGCATCTCCAGACAACCTTGCGCCAGCGGGAATCATGAAGGTGAATTCGGCATAGGGCTGAGATTGATCAACTTCAAGGGTCAGTTTTACCCGGAGAATGTCATCCGGATAAAAATGTTCTTCAAAGTCACTGGCCATCGAATGAAGGTGTGAGCCAGCCAGTAAAGTGTGTTCTACATATTCACGGAGAACAATCTCGTCTTGGTTCGGATAATCCGGGAAACTCAAATCAGCATTTTGCAACCCCAGGATTGTAACAATAACTGGCTGATTGCTAAGTGATGTATCAAGATCTACGGAGAGAATACCCTCCTCAAATAGCAACTCATCCTGTTGCAGCATTAATTGGCCCCTGTTGGAACCGTGTGGCCTCAAAGGTATTCTGACGGGATCCATTTCACCCTGTTTTAAGGTTGCGATTCCATCCACCGAAAAGTCACCTTCCCAGAAGAATGATGCGAGAAGATTTAAAAAGCTACCAACTTGTTCCCATCCGGGCTGAGTGGATATTGATCCGATTTTTCCAATAATCGCCTCAAGTGCACGATCTTGAAATTTCGCCTCACGAGAACCTTGGCTCATTGCCAGGTAAATCAAACTGGCATCCCACAAACTTAATTCGTCCATCCTTGATTCAGTATTCAACCGGCTCAACAAATAATCCGACAAAAGGCGCACCTCCTCGTTAAATCGGTAAGCTCTGGCAACATCAAGAAGCATGGCCACTTCACCCACCGTTTGTGCATCACGGTTGTGGAAAAATTCCAGAAAGCTTTTTGCCTGTATTCGGGATGGCCTCAACCGAGGATCATGATTGGCCCGTGCCGCAAGTGTTCGAAGAGCGAAAATCCTTGATTCTGCGGAATTCGAATCATCGACCAGGACAGACTCCAAGTATGTACGTAATTGTACCCTAGAATCTTCAAAGTCTTCATCGGACATCTGTGAGAAAGTCTCAATCCCCCAGAGAGTAAGCGCACTCAACCAGGGATCTGGATCGCTGCCTGGATTCCATGCCAAACCAGATTCTGAAGAAAAGCTGCTTAGTTGATCCGCGAAAGCTTCTATACTCGGAAGCGAATTAAGATCACTCAATCCGTGGTGATTCTGAACCTTCACCAGAGCCCAGTCGGAAAGACGAGTTAACAAGGGTTCCCTTTCCAGATAGCTTTCCCTGACCGCTGGCCAAATTGCTCCCAAATGACCCCCTATACCCGAACTGATCAATAGCCTGACTGAATTCCATTCCCGTAAATTAATCGACTTTTGCCAACCATCAAAGCCGGTATTCGCCACATAACCTTGCAAAATGGGGGTAGACTTGGGTGCTTGAGCAAAGCTCTCCAAATACGCCGAACTGGAAGATTGGATACCAGCGACCACAGTCGATATTTCCCCTTTCCCACTACCGGTTGCTTTGAAACCAAGTGGCAGGCTCATGGTTTCACCCGCGCCAAGTTGAATCTGTAAAGGTTCGGGTTCCATTGTTTTGACGGAGCCCTCATTTCCAGAAACCACTTCCACATCAATTACCCGGCGAGTTGTATTCTCAGCAATTAAAGTTGCTAGAGCAATATCTCCTGCACGCAGCACGGGGGGTCCTGAAAGAGTGGTTCGGATTGGCAACTCAGTAGAAAACAACCAAGATCGAATATTCATCCAATTTCCGCTACTCGGGCTGAATGATGTCAAACACCATCGACCTGCTGACAAGGGAAGTGTTCCTGACAGTGTGAAAGCCGGAGAGTTCTCATTGGTTGTTAAATAGTCAAAGTCAACAAACCCGCCTATTCTGGTAGAGTCAGATTGCATTTCGGGATAGATTGCACCCAAGTACGATAAATCGGAATAGTGGATACTATCCCCAGAATCAAAATCTTGTCCCTGAAGCGCAGTACCAATCGGCTGATAGAGAGGCAACCAACTGTTCAGCGAAACAGCTTCAACTTCACAGCCATGAATATTTCCCTTGTGTTCCAGCCTTTGCAACACGAGGCAGTTCTCTGCCAGTTCGCCATCTGCTTCCGGATAAATTGCCCATACTGGTTCTGGGCCGAAATTACCTTCATCAATTTTTGCTTCCCAACTGAATTCACTTCCCGGATTCAGTCCGTTGATCCGTTCCATCGTGACGTTCCATACGGTTCGGGATTCGGTGGATAAATGTTCGCAAAGAAAATCTGTCCGTCTCCCACCTGATATAATGGTCCGACAAACTGCCAAGGGAGAGCTTCCCGAAGGATGTACAGCGTAATAACCTGAAAATTCCGGTTTGATAACCTGTGTCCTCGATCGTCCGTCTTCGTCCTGCATATCAAGCAGTATCGAAGCATCGTTTCGATCCAACAGTACCAGAACCTCATTTCCACCGGATTCATTTTCCTCTACCAGCAACCTCGGTATTTCGCTTTGGAAAGCATCTAATTCACCGGATTCTGGGAGGACCCAAACCTCCAGTGGTCCTTCCGGATAATGAGCACGGACATCCGCATCACGACCATGAAACTCAATCCTGTAGTAACCATGCCGTTCGAAAACAATTGGAATGCGGATTTTATCAACTGGATCAATACTGTTTCTAAGGACCTCTTCCCTGACAATTCCCCGCTCGAGCAACCGATAATCAGTCTTGGCACTGCCGAGAAGAGAGCGATCTGGCAAAGAATTGTAGTCAGTTTCTGACAAAGGGGTACCCTTCTTTCGGTGCACATAGCGGTTTTCCCATGTCTCCCGAAAGGCGACCAACTCGCCTTCGGGGGATCGGGTCAGGGACAGACCCTTCTGAACATCCATTATCTCGATCATAATGGAATCACCGTTTGAAATAATCCGTTCACTGGAAGTCAGGCTAACTCGTGCACGATATGGGATCATTGCCAGAAAGGCTTCTCCCAACAGTTCATCAGAATCCAGCGGAAATACTTTTATTCTTATAGGCACCGGATTTTCGGTTTGTTCGATCTCCGGCAGTTCCCAATACGCTTCTGGAAGTTTCGAATCCCCGAATCTCGTGATATGCTCGAAAACGACCTCTCCAGACAATTTGCGAGAAATTAACTGTCCGGTGAATGTTGCTGGCCTGTCCAAGGCTTCTACCAGGATACGGATGAAGTCTGGACCGGTGAAATTTTCAATTTCGCTTTGATAGATACGCAGTCCAACGGGCGCTGATGAAACAAAAAGGTTTTTATTTGAGGCAAATCGTTCCCCAGTCAGGTCAATCTCCAAGGGAAGAGGATCCCGACGTTTCAAGTGGGACAGGAGAACACTCTTGCCATCGGACAAGGTGATATAAATCGGGCCGTATTCATCCACTTCCGCTGGGATTTGAATATAGAATTCCCGTTCCGAACCAGATTCACGGTTTTGAGGAAGTAGACCCGCACCATCTGGTAAAAGAATAAGAGAATTATTTATTCCCGACTTGCTACCCGAAGTATCATCAAGAATGGCCCAACCCAACGTATCCCCCGGGTATACGCTAACTGCATCTGGCACCACCCAGGGACTCGGTGCAACTTGGACCATCAAATCGCTCTTATTGATAACAGCGGGATTGTCTCCACTTCTGGCATGTAATTCCGTCCAGGTATCATCCTGCCCCATTATAATTTCAGCCATGCCGGATGCGTTGCAGAACCCACTAAAGAGGACCCGGCTTTGCTTGTCCAAAACATGATAAATGACGTTTTCAACCGGTTCACCAGTTTCAGCGTGAACTGCCCAGAGGGTCATATTGCCGTTCTCACGGGGAACAAGTACTGTCTCGATGTCCGTGACCAGAAGAAGGGATTGTTCAGATTGGCCACCACCGGATACTTCCAAAGCAAACCATCCACTCGGGATATCACTACCTAGACGGATCTCGTTATCCTGCCAGTCCACCCGGTTTCGCATATAGATTTGGATGGTTTCATCGGAAATCAGTTCAGCCCCCTCATGGCTAGAACCCGGTTCAAAGGAACGGAGCTTCGACATCGAAACGGGCAAACCACTCACTACGCTCGGAATCTTAATCAGTTTAACATGCAGTTCTGATACATTACGGGTAGACACTGTAATACGGATATCATCCTCGGACAGATACCTGTTACGCACTTCCATTTCCAATCCGGGTTGAAGCAATTCTTCTAATGCCGATTCTGCACCAGCTGAAATTTCAGGATCCACATCAAGAACAGTTAAAACATGCTGAAGATGGAATACCGCCCTGGAAAAATATGAAGTTTCGTCCCGCACGGAAAGATCGCCGGATTGTC
>JAUVDD010000397.1 GCA_030595525.1 Puniceicoccales bacterium | reverse complement strand
ATAATATCATCTGGCTGGTTGATAACCTTCGGCGCTGATTTCGACAACGGGCTGATCAGCGTGGATGGGGTATCGATTGTCAGGTCACCAAATTTGAACCGCGTCCAGGCGTAGGTGGGATTCTCGGGAACTTGTATTTTCAACTCAGGAATACTGTTCGAGTCGATTATCAGAGCGGAGTTACTGGTGTCCCCTGTCTGCCCCCAGAAGACTTCGGCCTGCATGGCTCCTGACATGAATACATTGAATTCCGGTTTCAGGATGATATCGCTCCCTACATCAGCTGACTTGATCGTATCTGGCCAATCGATCAATTCCACTTCTTCAGTTTCAATCGTCTTTAATAAAACCTTGGTGGAATCATAGTGATCCTCTCCCTTGGTCACCCTTGCCCAGACGTAAGTGGTATCACTCTGGATGTAATCCTGGAACCAAACAATCCCGCCACCCATGGGAGATGCCGCATGATCGGCTACTGAGTATATGAAATTTGTCGTATCCCCGATCTCTCCCTTGTAAAAGGCAATGGTCCACGGGGAACCGATCTTCACATCAAGATAGGGATTCGTATAACCCAGACTGAAATCCGTCCCCCGGATGTATCCTGGGAATATCTTGTTCCATTTGATGAGACCCTGCGTCTCCACTTCCCCATCCGGTGGGCCGGCCTCGGTCACGATCCATCCATCGGCCCAACCCTTTTCTATTGGTGGGAATCCATCCTGGACAACAACGTTGAGTAACACCACATCCGTCTGCTCTCCAGCCCGGACGGATATCCATACCTGGTGGATCCCGGTCAGGGTGATTCCAATTAAATCGCTGACATAAAATTCTTGGGTTTCCTCTGCGTATGTCGGCTCTTCAATGACATCATCACGCAGCAGGATATTCCCCTCAGGGACTGGATCATCATGCGAAAATGTTTCTACAAAAGTGCCATAAAACCACTTAACCTCCACGGTTCCCGTGCTCAACACTGTCACCTCAGGGGAATTAGCCTCTGTTAATGCGATGTCCTGATATATCAGCCCAGATGTTTCCCTGACGCTCAGCCACGCCTGACTGACCTGCGTAATCAACAGCATTCCCGCTACAAGGTAACCGGCCAACCGTGCAGAAAATCCTCTCTCACTTCCCATGAACGGCATCTAAAACCCGGAATTTTAACTTTCAACGCTCAATTCAAAGATCCTGATATCGGAATGTTGAACAAAAGGATCGATCTCACATGCAGCTTTTTATCGAGTCAACTTACACAAAAACCATCTTACGATGGTTTCTTGAGGAGTTAAAATGGCTGCGCCATGCGACTTGTCGTGCGAAACGAAGTGGAGCATGAAGCCCGACTCTTGGGAGGGCGAAAAATGGTGGTGGGAGAAGGATTCGAACCTTCGAACCGATTACCGGAACAGATTTACAGTCTGCGTGCTTTGGCCGCTTGCATATCCCACCGTTTTCCAATCGGAAAGGGGGAAGCAAAGGGATTGGGAGAAGTTTGCCAAGGCAAAATTTCAGAAAAGGAAAAGAAATTGCGATGGTGGAGGTTTTATGGATCTGGATTGCGATTGACCGGATGAGTGAAAAGGCGTAAAAGGGGTGACAGGTAAAGGGGGAAAGATGAAGAGGGCCGCAAATCCTGTTTATAGTTGGTGGATCTCCGTTGGTAAGAAGGTCCTGTCCTTGGTATTTTGTTTTGTGACGATTGCGTCATGGGCGAATGAGGACATCGACAGCCTGATAAAGGCGCGAAAATATAGTGAAGCGGAAGCGATCCTGAAAGGGAAAATCGAGGTGATCGAGGAACAGCTTGGCGAAGATCATCCATCAATCGCCCCGGCACTGTGAAGCTTGGCGGATATTTATCAGAAGATCTAACGCACGAGTGAAGCTAAAAGCCAATTGGACCGTGCCCTGAAAATATCGGAGGAAAAGATGGGACCGGAGCATCCGGAAACAGGCAAAGTTCTTGCGTGTCTGGCAAAACTCCATGCCGGTCTGCATGAGAAAGAGCTGGCCCAGCAATTATTTAATCAAGCACTGAAAATCACCGAACGAAGCAAGGGATCGGAGCATCCTGAGGTGGCAACAATCCTCCTGTGCATGTTGGAATTTCAAAGAAATGAGGGGGAATATGAAAAAGCGCTGGCAACGGGTCAGCGTGCTCTGAACATCATGGTAAAAGCGCATGGTGAGGAGCATGCGGATGTACTGCAGTCACTCTATGCCCTCGCCAGCCTGCATCGGGCACAATCTCAGTACAACGAGGCTGAGTCCTATTGCCTGCGCATGCTGGATATCATCAAGAGTACCTACGGACAGGAAGATAAACGTGTAGCGGAGCACCTGGTTGCCCTGTCCGGGCTTTATCGCTCCCAGGGGAAAATGGATCTGGCCATTGAACATATGGAGGAGGCTTTGAGGTTGATCGAATCCTCACCCGAATCAACCGACAACCAAGTGGTCCAGCACCTCGGTAAACTGGCCAGCTTGTATAATCAGGAGGGTCGGAAGGCCAAGGCAAAGCAACTTCAGGATCGGGCTGCAAAACTCAAATACACGTAAGTCAATACATGACTTCCCCTACTCCCGAATCCAATCAGGTGTTGCGATGTTAGGTCCTCCGGTTTTAGATCAAGATCATGGAAGTCGTTACACTGACAGGGAACCTGCTGGCT
>JAUVDD010000073.1 GCA_030595525.1 Puniceicoccales bacterium | reverse complement strand
ATTACGCTTTTCAGGATATTCAAACCGCAGTATCTCGGGAAAACCTTGAATCAGTCGCACGCGACCTGACTCGTTTTCCTGATAACTTCAACTTGAATCCCAAGATCCGCCGACAACTGCAGACAAAGCTCAAACAGTTTGAATCAGACACTGGCATAGACTGGGCATTTGCAGAGTCGATGGCATGGGGGACTCTCATGCAGGAAAGTTATCATGTTCGGCTCTCGGGACAGGACTGTGTCCGCGGGACGTTCTCTCAGAGGCATGCCATCTTCTTCGATACAAAAACAAGGGAAAAGCATGTTCCATTAATGGAGATGCAGGACCGAAAGGGGACTCTCTGTGTGCACAATTCCCTGCTCAGCGAAGCGGCGGTATTGGGATTTGACTACGGTTACTCGCTGGATTTCCCGAATATGCTCTGCATGTGGGAAGCCCAGTTCGGTGATTTTGTAAACGGTGCTCAGGTAATTATTGATCAGTTCATTGCCAGTTCCGAATCAAAATGGCAGCGGGTCTCTGGACTGGTTATGCTTCTGCCGCACGGTTACGAAGGCCAAGGTCCGGAGCACTCATCAGCTCGTCTTGAACGCTTCCTCCAGCTCTGTGCCGAGGATAATATCCAGGTAGCCAACCTTAGTACTCCGGCACAGTTCTTTCATATCCTGCGCCGTCAGATGCATCGCTCATTCAGGAAGCCATTGATCATCATGTCGCCGAAGAGCATGCTCCGCAACAAGGCGGCTGTTTCAAGTATAAGTGATTTCACCGATGTGGGTTTCAAATCGATTCTTGTTGAAAACGATCCAACCATCGCATCTCCCTCAAGGGTCATTCTATGTTCCGGCAAGCTCTACTATGAGCTACTGGAATACCGGAAAACACATGAGAAGATGGATACGGCGATCATCCGGATCGAGCAGTTTTACCCGTTCAACAGGGACTTATTGAACGAAATCCTAAAACCATACGGAAAAATCAAGACGATGATCTGGTGTCAGGAAGAACCTGAAAACATGGGTGCCTGGCGGTTCCTGCATCCAATTCTCCAGGAAACAACAGAACATTCCATCCTCTATGCCGGCCGGGATGCGGCGGCCAGTACGGCAGTAGGTTCCCTGGTCGTCCACAGGTTAGAACAAAAACAATTGATTGAAGACGCTTTCACTTTGAACTAGAAAACTTTTATCTATCATGGCTATTGAAGTAAAAATCCCCTCATTGGGCGAATCCATCACCAGTGGCATCCTGTCTGTCTGGCACGTTAAGTCCGGTCAGTATATCGAAACAGGCCAGGCCATCTACGATTTGGAAACTGATAAAATCACCTCTGAAGGAATGGCCGATGCGGCAGGTATCATTTCTTTGAATGTGGAAGAAGGTGAAGAGGTGGAAATCGGGAGTGTAGTAGCAGTTATCGATACCGACGCCGCAAAGCCGGCGGGAGCACCAGAGGGAGTTGCAGACAATTCTCCTCAGGACGAATCCAAACCATCTCCCACTAATCCCCCCTCGGTCAGGAGAATTGCTTCAGAGTCGGGAATTGATCCAGCAAAAGTTTCTGGAACAGGAAAAGCCGGACGCGTCACGAAGAAAGATATGCTGAATGCGGTAAAGATTTCCGATACGGAGGAACCATCACCGTCGGCAAAACCGCTGAGCGAAAAACCCACTGAGACTTCATTACAGAGTCAGAGCAGAAAGAAAATGACTCCACTTCGTAAGACTATCGCTAACCGTTTGGTGCAGGCACAGCAATCCACTGCGATGCTGACCACATTCAACGAGGTCGATATGAGCAAAATCATGGAGTACCGGAAACTCCATCAAGAAGCCTTTATCAATAAGCACGGAGTAAAGTTGGGCTACATGAGCTTTTTCACAAAGGCAGTAGTGCATGCCTTAAAACAGGTCCCCACTGTAAATGCCCAGGTCGAGGGAGATGAAATCATCACCAATCACTACTACGACATCGGCGTGGCAGTAAGTACTCCAAAAGGATTGATGGTTCCTGTGCTGCGTGATTGTAACAATAAATCTTTCCCGCAAATCGAAAAGGATCTAATTGATTACGCCAACAAGGCCAAGGATGGAAAAATCTGCATAGACGATCTTCAGGGAGGAGTTTTTACGATCAGCAACGGAGGAATCTTTGGATCTATGCTCTCCACTCCCATTCTGAATACACCACAATCCGCTATTCTGGGAATGCATACCATTCAGGAGAAGCCAATTGCAGTGGATGGAGAAGTTGTTATCCGACCGATGATGTACCTCGCCCTCAGCTATGATCATCGGATCATTGATGGTCGTGAGGCGGTCGGTTTCCTTATCACGGTCAAACAGGTTATCGAGGATCCCACTCGCTTGCTTTTTGAAATATAACGAAAATGACAGAACAAGTTTTTGATGCGGTAATCATCGGTTCCGGACCAGGCGGTTACGTCTGTGCGATTCGATGCGCCCAGTTGGGGATGAAAACCGCCATTGTAGAAAAGTCCCCTTGCCTTGGCGGTACCTGCCTCAATGTGGGCTGTATCCCCAGCAAAGCCCTGCTGCACTCGACTGAGCTATTTCATGAAGCAAAACATGGAGAAGCGCATGGATTGGTGTTCGACAATTTAAGACCGGATTTAGGTAAGTTAATGGAAAGGAAGGAGCAGGTCGTAAATCAACTGCGCAAGGGCGTTGAGACTTTGGTCAGCAAACGTAAGATCACCATCTTCCATGGAACTGGAACCTTTGATTCCCCTACTCTCCTAAGAATTGAATCTGGTGAATCCGTTCAGAAAATTGAGGGAAGAAACTTCGTGATCGCTACAGGATCAGTTCCCACATTTTTACCGTTCATGCAACCCGACGGCGAACGTATTCTGACCAGTACCGAGGCGCTCTCCTTGCCGGAGATCCCCTCGTCTCTTCTTGTCGTAGGAGCCGGGGCCATCGGACTCGAACTGGGATCAGTCTGGGCACGCCTCGGGACGAAGGTAACTTTTGTAGAATTCCTTCCAACTATTGCCGCCGGATCCGATAAAGACATTAGTCGGATGGCTGAAAGAATTTTCAAGAAACAAGGAATGGCCTTCCACACTTCGACAAAGGTAACTGGCTATGAAGTGGTGGGAAACATGGTAAAGCTTACTGCCGAAAAGAAAGGCAAACAACTGGAACTGGAGGCAGAGAAAGTTCTCCTCTCGGTAGGAAGAAAGCCATTTACCGAAGGATTGGGCCTGGAAAATATCGACTTAACAACCGATGAGCGTGGCCGAATTCCAGTTTCCCAGTTTCAGACGTCTATTCCCGGAATTTATGCCATCGGCGATGTGATAGAAGGTCCGATGCTTGCCCATAAAGCTGAAGAGGATGGTGTTGCTGTGGCTGAACTTATCGCTGGCAGGAAACCTCATGTCCAATACGACCGGGTTCCAAGTGTTATTTACACAGATCCCGAAATAGCATCTGTTGGGATGACCGAGGAACTGGCAGAAGCAGCCGGCAAAAAGTTTAAGGTGGGGACCTTCCCATTGCTTGCCAACGGACGGGCCATCGCTCAGGCATCCACCAACGGTATGGCCAAAGTAATTGCCGATGCCGAAACCGACGAAATACTCGGGGCATCAATGATTGCCCGGGGAGCATCCGAGATAATCGGATCAGTAGTTGCCCACATGGAGTATGGAGGCAGTGCTGAAGACCTGGCTGGCACAATACATGCACATCCCACAATCAGTGAGTCTTTCAAGGAAGCCGCCTTGGCGGTGGATAAAAAAGCCATCCATTTGCTTTAATATTTTTTCCTGATGAAAAAGTCCTTTCCAAATGAAGTTGAGAGCCTGATTGCCAGTCTACGCTCCATTCCTGAGGAGGGTTATATCAAGCATGATAAGGGAACTAAGGGATTCGGTAGCCTGATGGAAGCATGCGTCGAGAAATACCACATCGGTCGAAAAACACCCGAAGAAGAGATTTTGGAAAACTGGGATCGGATTCTGGGAAAGTCGTTTGCCAACAGATGTCGTCCAGAGAAGATTACGGCATCGGGTTGCCTGATTATCCAAGTACCAAATCCTACTCTACGCAGGGAATTGATCTTTATGGAGGATCGAATACTGACGGCCCTTGGCAGCCTGTCCAGTTGCCACCATATTCATAAAATTATCCTGAAAAGTGGTGCCTGAGCTCAGATCGAAACGGTCAGTCCATCGTAGGCAAAAGAGACAGTATTCGGTAACTTAGCATTATCCATCTCATGATCGATAATGTAGGTCATGTGGGTGAACCACGTTTGTTTGGCCCCCAATAACTCAGCAGCCTCAGTCGCCTCATGGACTGTCATATGGGTAGGATGTGACATTGGCCGAAGCGCATCCAGCACAACCAAATCGGCTCCTTTGGCCAATTCAATGGCACGTGGAGTCAAGCGCTTGCAATCCGTATAGTAGGCAATGCGTTTGCCAGATTCTGTTTCTGTGAAGACAAGTCCCATCACTTCGAAACGTCCATGAGGCAAAGCAACGTAGTCAACTTGGCATCCCGGAAGCTCCAAACTTTCGGGCATAAGATTTAAAGCAAAAGCCGGGTACCCTTTGAATTCGGGTTTTGGGCGAATCGCGTAAGGGAAAATCGTACTCACTCGGTCCAACCCTTCCTGGGTGCTATACACGGGGAGCGCTTCCCCTCCTCTCAAATCTATAAACCGCCTGAGGTCATCCATACCCATTATATGGTCGGCGTGACCATGCGTCAGAAAGAAAAAATCAATCCAATCGATTTCATTCTGGATACACTGCAGCCGAAATTCAGGAGCCGCATCAATCTGCAGAGACAAGTCTGCAATCTTGAGGTGGGCACTCGTTCGAGTTCTCCAGTTACGGGAATCTCCCAAATCACAACCGCCTGTGGCCGGATGAGCGATCAAGGGAACTCCCTGAGATGTACCAGTTCCAAGAAAAGTGATTTTCATGGTCAATTGTCCTGTCTTTCCTGTGGGAACGGGATCTGGGTCAATCCGCTTTCCCATCGGTCGACATCCCCATGCTGGCGTGGAAAGCAAATACGCTTAACCGCTTCTTCAAAACTGTCTGCTCCCGATAACAACTTTATCTCTACTCGCAGGAAATAGAAAGGCAATCCCGGGTCAAAATCCGGCTTGATTCGAACAGCATCCTTTTCAGTTGTAACCAGAACATCGAGACCATTCTCCTCAATGCTTGCCTTAACTTCTTTCAACTCACGAGCGGTGAATCGGTGATGATCAAGAAAACGGAAGGGCACGATCAGTTCTGCACCAAGTTCTTTTAGGAACACCTCAAAACTTTCGGGCATGGCAATTCCACTCAGGCCACCTACCTTTTTCCCTTTCAACCAGTCCAGTGGCAATTTTTCATCACTAAACACGGATTGCAGATATTGTGGCCGGTGGGAACATTCAATCCATTCGCTTTCCGATCGGTGCTTCTTCAATGTTGCGATCAACTCCTGCGATGGTGGTTCTTCGGATTTCGTTAAAAACACATAGGAGGCACGACGCATCTGGTTTATCGGTTCCCGCAAAATTCCGCGTGGAAGTAAATTCCCATTTCCAAAAGGATTGGTCTTGTCCACCAGAAGTAATTGCAAGTGGTCATTGAGTTGGAAGTACTGGAATCCGTCATCCAGAATCAGTGTATCGACTCCGTAATTACGGATCGCATACTGACCCGCTTTGACTCGATCCTTGTCTGTTACAACAACCACTCCGGGTAAGTTGCGGGCAAGCATGTACGGTTCATCACCTGCCACTTCTGAATCAAAATAAATGGTTTCCCCATCACTTACTACACGAGGAGGCGCAGGAGGTTGGTGCGTCAACAAGCGAATCCATTTTTTAATCAAGGGCTCCTTCTTACTCTTGTATCCTCTACTCAGAATCGCAACTTTCCTGCCCTTGGCATGTAGAGTGCGAGCCAGCTTTTCCACTACAGGTGTCTTGCCTGTTCCCCCTACAGTCAGGTTACCCACCACCACCACAAGACATCCCAAATGCTGGGCGCGAAGAATCCGGTAGTGATACAGCTTTCTGCGCAACAATGTGATTCCCCTGAAGAGTAGACTCAGCAGGAAAAGGCAAGTTCCCCAGACTTTCGCTGCCCGACCGGTACGACGCTCATAAATGACGTCTACGGTAAAGGAAGCGAATTCGTTTACCTTCGCCGACAGGCGTGAGGAAATGCTCGATGCCCCATTCATTGATGAAGGAGATCTAGTATTCCTTTGGATATAACTTCAAGAACGATCTGATCAATCGTCGGTATCCTCAGCCATCGAAGGATCCCACTCTAGTACCGTATGCTTCTCGATTTCATCGATAGTTGTCATACCCAGCAGGACTTTTTTCAAGCCATCGTATCTTAAGCTGCGATAACCCAGTTTTGTAGCGTACTCCAAAAGTTGATGCTGACCTGCACCAACCGTGATCATACTGCGCATCTTGTCGTCCACCAATAAGAGCTCATGGAACGCAATTCGACCGGAGAAACCTGTTTCCCGGCAGTTTTGACATCCCACACCTTGGGAAAATGCCACTTTTGCATCCTCAGGAATATCGCAGAAGATTCGTTCAAGAACTTCCGGACCGGGGAAATAAGCCCGTTTGCAGCCCTCACAAATACGTGCAGCCAACCGCTGCCCCATGACCCCCATGATTGATGGTGCAACCATGTAAGGCTCAATACCGATTTCCATCATTCGCAAAATGGCCTGAATCGCATTGTTGGTGTGAAGAGTGCTGAGAACCAAGTGACCAGTCAGTGCCGCTTCCGTAGCGATTTTCGCCGTTTCAAGATCTCGAATTTCCCCCACCAGGATGATATCCGGGTCCTGCCGCAAAATGGATCGCAGTAAGAGTCCGAAATTAAGGTCAATATGTGGGTTCACCTGTGATTGGGTAATCCCGTCGATCTTGATTTCCACGGGATCCTCAATAGTGGAAATATTCTTGTCTGGGGTGTTCAGCTCATCCAAGGCGGCATACAGGGTCGTTGTTTTACCACTACCCGTTGGTCCGGTGACAAAGATGATACCATTGGGGCTTTTAATGACCCGTCGGAATGGTTCAAGAATTGACGAAGACATCATCATCTGGTCCAGGGAAACAATCGCTTGTCGATTGACTCCCGGCAGGACACGCATGACCACCTTTGTTCCGTTTACCGATGGAATAAAACTGGAACGAAAATCAGCACGCCCCATGCCGAACGGCATTGAGAAGCGACCATCCTGCGGAAATCTGGACTCAGCAACATTCAACCGACACAAGACCTTGAGCCGCGTGGCAAAGGCACGATGGATTGCCTTTCCGTAAGAATAATAGGGAATCAGTTTACCATCGATACGGAACCGGACAACTGCGTTGTCTTCACGTTCCTCCATGTGGATATCCGAAGCACGTTCCCGAACGGCAAAGAAAATCATGCCGTCAAGCAACCGACTCAAGGAGTTCGACGCAGCCAGGTCCTTCAGGTCTTCATCCGTGAGATTTCGCAACAAGGATTGCTGTTCCTTCTCAAAATGCTCGATATCCTCCACATTGTTCTGCGTTTCATAATAAATTTGAATCGCATGTTCAACTTCCCTTGGGGGAGCAAAAACTGGTGACACCTCAATGTTGGC
>JAUVDD010000374.1 GCA_030595525.1 Puniceicoccales bacterium | reverse complement strand
TCAGGAAATTTATAGTTTTCAAACCCTCTGTCTATGTTATCGCTATCACAAATGGCCAAACTCAGGATAGAAAAGCTGCCACCATGTAAAGGTCGTACACTGATCATTGGTGACGTACACGGCTGTCTTGACGAATTGATGTCCATAGTAGAACAGTTTTCGCCAAGGCCTGAAGACCGTATTCTGGCGGTTGGTGACCTGATTAACCGCGGCCCAAAAAACTCGGAGACCATCAAATTTGCGATAAAACACCAGATCCAGTCGGTTTTGGGAAATCATGAGAAAAAACTTCTGTTCGCCTGGAAAACCGGCGACAAGAGCCGTTTAGATACTGAAAGCCGGACAACGCTGAAGGAGATCGACAATGCCGGTTTTGAATGGATCGCTTCGTGGCCACATATATTCAACATTCCTTCGTTGAACGCCCTTGTCGTACATGGTGGTTTTCTTCCCCATAAAAAGTGGAAAAATCAAGCTGCCTCTGATGTCACATTTATTCAGGTGATTGATCACCGGGGTCATCCATTCAAACGGTCCATGACCCGGGATGCACACCCCTGGGCGGATTTCTGGACCGGGAAGAAACACGTGTTCTATGGCCACACACCTCGCCCCCATCCACTCCTGCATGCCAAGGCAACCGGCTTGGATACAGGTTGCGTATACGGATATCACCTTACCGGCGTCAGTCTTCCCGGTTTTACTTTTTACAAGGCACCTGCCCAGCGTTTATACACCGATGCTTAATATAACTGGCCGTGAATTCCCTTTGACCACTCCACAAACATCCTAAACACTGGCCCACGAATATCCCGCGCAGCTATCATGGAAGGAACAATTGAACGCGACGACCTTTCTTATTCCCACGAAGAGCTGATGGATTGGCCCCGAGAGGAGTTCGCCAACCTGAATGCGGTTCGTCTTGGGGCAACTTCCGCATTTACAGTCGCCCAATTCCTGGAACGACTCGATGTCGAGGACCGTCGTGATGTACTCAGGCAACTTTCCACGGAACGAGCCGCTGAGGTGTTATCCGAAATGGATGAGGAGGACGCCGCTGAGGTTCTCACTGAAATGCGCTTTCCAAGGGCCATTCGGATCCTGGATGATTTCGAACCGGATGATGCCGCAGACGTAGTCGCCGAACTCGAACCGGATGTTCGAGACAGGATGATGGCCGGTCTCGAAGGGGAATCCCGATCAAGTATCGAGGCCCTCTTAGCTTACGATCCTGATACCGCAGGCGGGATCATGACTACAGAAGTGGATACGGCCCACGAAGACATGACGGTCGATGAAGCCACCTCAGTCATTAGGGAATTCGCAGATAAACACGAGGATTTGCACTACGTGTACGTAATCAATCGTGAACATCAACTGAAGGGGACTGTTTCGTTAAGAAAACTCATTCAATCCAGTCCTAACCAGAAAATTTCCGCCATCATGCGCACCGATATTCAGGGTGTCTGCACCCCGGATATGGACAAGGAGCAAGTGGCCTTGCTAATGGCTGAGTATAATCTCCCTGATATCGCAGTAGTCGATAAGGATGAGGTTTTGATCGGTGTTATCACGCACGATGACGTTCTCGATGTTATCCAGGAAGAGGCCACGGAAGATATCCAAAAGTTAGCTGGTGCTGGTGCGGATGAGGATATTCACGATGATATTCTTTTCAGTATACGCAGTCGTGGTCCATGGTTGGCAGTCAATCTGGCAACCGCATTTATGGCAGCATTGGTCGTTAAGCAATTTGTTCATCAAATTGAGATGCTCCCGATTCTGGCGGCCATCATGCCAATAATCGCTGGAGTAGGTGGCAACAGTGGGCAACAGTCCCTAGCCATTACCATCCGTTCCATTGCCCTGGGTCAGATCAAGGATGGTGATTCAATGAATATTCTTTTTCGTCAGGCAGCGATTGGATTGATCAACGGCCTGCTGATTGGATTGTTGGCAGCAATCATGGTGGCCTTTTTTGGAGGACCTATTCGACTCTCAGTCATCGTATTGGCAGCCATGGTAATTAATCTGGCTGTAGGATGTTTGACTGGCGCGCTTGTGCCACTGCTTTTCCTCAAATTAAAACAGGATCCGGCTCAGGTTTCCTCGATCCTCCTGACCTTTGTCACCGACACTGGAGGCTTCTTCGTGTTCCTGACCCTGGGATCAATCTTCCTGCTTTAGGTCAAATATACCACATGTCTTCCGATCCGGAAGACATGCAGTCCTCAATACATTTGGCCTTCAACAAGTTCTCAAAATCTTTCGTGATGTCTCCCCACACTCTCGAAGTATTCTTTGAGGATATTCCCTTCCCTTCTGAACTATGGGCCAATACATCTCCTTCGACCGCTTTCAGAATGTCATAAAGGGAGATTTCTGATGGTAACCTAGCCAAGGCATAGCCACCTTGCTTACCACGCTTGCTTATGATCAAGCCTGCGGTTCTCAGTTCATTAAGGATCTGGACAAGGTAATTGGATGGAATCGCCTCCGCTTTTGCCAAGTCATCAATATGAGGAAGTTCTGCAGTTTGGATTCGATATCCCAACTGCGCCAGTACTTGGCAGGCATACTCGACTTTCAGGCTTAATTTCATCTTCTGATACTATTTCTATCAGTATCTTGGGTTTCAAACCTAAAATTATCAATTTTTGCCAGAATGTGAAGGAACAGCTTCTTGCCATTCAAGAAGCCATACCCATAGTTTTGAATCCGTGGTCCAAATTCTGCCAAAACCCGAAAAGTTCGAGGAGAAGATGATCCAGTTGGCCAAACGGCTGCATCTGGAGGACTATTCTGTTCCCCAAGGTGAACAATTAAGCCAC
>JAUVDD010000190.1 GCA_030595525.1 Puniceicoccales bacterium | reverse complement strand
CAACGTAAAGGGCAGCTGCACGTCCCATTTCTTGCCGATTGGCAAAAACATCCGCTTTCAAGGTTCCTGCGGAAACGGTTCTACTAGGTATCGGATTTGTAAGCGTCATAAATCAATTCCAAAATGCCCGGCAGGCAGGATTGAACAACATGAAACTGCCTCAACTCTTCCCAGACCCAACCAGCCAATGATGTTATCTACTGCCTTGTCCATGGTCAGCGATGAACCTGCAAAGCGGGTATCTCCGGGTAATCGAACAATCCCGTCCGGTCCAACTTCCGTCAGGTGCGGACCGATGGTATAGGTTCCCGGTGGCGCGCCGGCTGCTGACATGCAGTCGGTAGTGAAAAATACACTACCTTCCGGTTTTGTATTAAAGAAATTTTTCAGCACAAAAGGTGGAAGATGAATTCCATCCGGTATCAGACAGGCGATCAATTCATCACGTGACAGAAGCCGTTGAACAACATTGTCATGCCGGTCCATCGTTTGCGGAACCGCATTGCCCAGGTGGGTTGCCATGGTTGCTCCACAACGAATCGCCAGGTCAATTGCTTCCTCCGTTGCGTTGGTATGGCCTAAACCGATTCGGACTCCATCAGTCCTTGCTGCATCCATTACCAATTCGCTGTCTGGGAGTTCCGGTGCCAGCGTGATCAACTTAAGGTTGCCGCCAGCAGCGTCCCGAAGACGCTGGTAATCGTTCAAGGACGGCTTGAGCGCCAGTTCCACCGGATGGGCGCCATGGTAACCGGGTTCGGTGGATATCCAGGGACCCTCAATATGATAGCCGCGAACGGTAGCAGCGATGGTTTCATCCTTGGCTCGCAAGGCCTCGATATTTTCCAGTTTCCGACACAGGGCATCAACGGAATCCGTGATGAGGGTAAGAAAAATGGCCTCAGTCTGGTGTCGGTGAAGGGCATCGATAGCGGAACGAAGCTCCTCAAGGGAAAGACTTTCTGATTGAAAATCGATTCCGCCAAATCCGTTAACTTGAAAATCAAATAGCCGCATTTTTCCTATCTATCATCCGCTGAAGTGAAGCCATCAAATACATGAGACACCTTGGCTGGTGGAAATTGCCCTGACGGTAAACGGAAATCCCCTCCCGTTGCTTATTATTGCCTTGCCTGTCAACGGCCTGACGCCAGACGCCATGTTCCGTTTTCATTGTTCGCTGCAGGAAGTTCCAACTGCGTTCAAACCATTCACGGGCCCAAGCCTCACCAGTTTGCTCATAAACCAGCAAGCAACCAATGCAGACCTCTGTTTGCGCCCACATGGTCTTCTCATCGAGAACCGGACCCGCTGGGTGGTTGTCGGTTGCATAAACATTGTAAGCCGTGTCACAGGTTCCGTCGAAAACGTGATCCCAGCTCATTTCAATCAGGCGGCGCATCCTCTCCTTGAATACTTGATACAAGTCCTGATTTCCTTTTCTCAAGGCCTCCTGCATACACATCCATTGCGCCTCGATGCTATGCCCAGGGATCATAAAACCAGCCTGCGAGGGTATACGCGAATAGTCGTGAAAAAGAACTTCGTTGGATATACCAAACTCAGGGTTCCAGAATTTGTCTTTCAGGGCATTGAAGTGCTCTTCGAGAATGGTGGCGAACCACGGATCCGCATCCACCTCCAGTAACTGCAGAATGACCCAGACAAACATGAAGGAGTGGCCTTGGGCCCGCAGACCTGTGTCTTCCACTCCAGGCGCGCTTACTCCCATATATCCCAGATCTTCATAGCGCTCGACCGATTTACGAAGGGATAGTTTGGCAAGTTCAAGGTCCTCACTGCTTCCTGTTGCCTTCGCCAACTGGATCAGCCCAACTGCCGCGAACAGGGCACCGTAGATATTATTGGAGCGATCTATAGCAATCCCTTCGACAGGATTCCCATTTCGGTTGACGGTTGTGGTCCAGGTCCCGTCACCATTGTGCATGTGCTTGACCATGAAATCCCGAGCCATTCGAGCCTGTTCCAACAACATGTCCCGTTTACCGAAATGACGGAATGTATTGTAGAACCAGGCATTGACCCAGATTCCTCTCCCCTGATACCAGATATCCTTACGGTCGTTCTCCACTGATCCGTCCGGATAGAGGTAGCACATGAAGCCACCGTTCTCTGTATCATGTCCTCCTCTTTCCCAGAATGGGAAATACCGGTCGATCAACTGAGAACGGCAGGTACGATACAGCTCCTGAAGCGGAAGACCAGGAACCTTGCTCATTTCCTGTGAAGATTCACCCTTACGGATTTCCTGCCCGCTGGATTGCAGAAGGAAGGAACCGCTTAATCCAGTTGCCAGTGTTTTTCCTAGAAAATTCCGTCTGTTCATATGCCCTAACTCGTTTGGATCTTGTCGACTACCAGCCAACAATTCCAAATGCTTCCCATTGTTCCGTAAACTGTAATTTGGTCTACCATTCCGGATGAACTTAATCTATTATTCGCATTATGAAACTTGGCCTCGGATTATACCGGCAATCCCTCACCGTTGACAACTTCCGTTTCGCCCGGCAATGCGGGGCCACGCACCTCGTGGTGCACCTGGTGGACTACTTTGGGGGGAGCAATCCACAATTGACCCGTGGCGATGATCGGCGCGGTTGGGGAATTACGCAAAACCAGGGAAAGCTCTGGTCCGTTGAGGAATTAGTCGCCTTGCGGAAGGAAATTGAGAGCCACGGTCTGACATGGACGGCCATAGAGAACTTTGATCCCGCTCACTGGCATGATGTCCTGTTGGATGGCCCAAAGAAAAAGGTCCAATTGGAGGATTTGAAGACCCTGATCCGCAACATAGGTAAGGCCGGTATTCCGATCATGGGCTATAATTTCAGTATTGCGGGCGTCTGGGGTTGGACCAAGCAGTCTGTTGGCCGGGGAAATGCCCCGTCTCTTGTCTTTGATGAAAGGGATGTCGACCTCGGAATGCCCATGCCCAATGGCATGGCTTGGAACATGACATATGATCCCGACGCACCGGAGGGAAATGTCCCACCGGTCACGGACAAGGAATTGTGGCAGCGCCTCGAAGCTTTCCTTGAAGCTATTCTTCCGGTTGCTGAGGAATGCGGTGTGCGTCTTGCCGCCCATCCTGACGATCCACCCGTTGAGTCGTTGCGTGGACACGCCCGTTTGGTCAATCATCCCGACAAATTCCAAAAGCTATTGGATTTGGTTCCCAGTCCGGCCAGTGCCATTGAATACTGCCTTGGCACGGTTCAGGAAATGGCAGGTGGCGATCTATACACCAACATCGATCAATTATCAAAAGCTGGCAATGTCGCCTACGTTCATGCGCGCAACGTGCGTGGCAAAGTGCCAAAATACCAAGAAGTCTTTATCGACGAAGGTGATACTGACATGAAGCATGTCATACAGATTCTTAAGGATAACAATTTTGACGGTGTCATCATCCCAGATCATACGCCTGAAATCTCCTGCTCTGCCCCTTGGCACGCTGGCATGGCCCATGCCTTAGGCTACCTCAAGGCGCTGATTTGATGGCTGGAGTGATCCGGTATCAATTCAATCCTCCTGTAGAATTTCCGGAATAGCAAAATTTAAATTTGTAGTTAATTTTCCTGACAAATTGATATCAAAGTGTGTAGCATCATCGGAATAATTTGGACTTTCTTATTCATTGTGCGTATTTCTGTATGACTATGTGAACAAGGCTATTTAGAGGATGAAAACCAAATTAAAAGTTATCGTAGTTCTACTGTTTGTGGGAGGAATCCCCATCAGTCTCTGGATTTTGGACGACATTAAGGATGTAGCCCCCGGAGAAATTGACGCTATACCAATTGAACAACCAGTTCTACTTGAAGATCAAGATGCTATTCCCAGGACATCTCAGACCGATCCTCATACGGACAGTAATCAGGACATATCTCCGAACACATTTCAGCAGAACACGAATGATCCATTTGTTTCCTTTATTTCCATTCTTAATGGTGGATCCGAAAAAGACATTCCCAGATTAATAGAAATGTATGAGGCATTGGAAGAGGGACCTGAAAAATATGCTGCTGTTTTTTCATTGTTAAAATTCTGGGCAAAATCCGATTCTGATGGCGCCATGAATTACGGCTTGTCGGTAAAGGTAAAGGAACGTGATAAGGCCAAGCTTTATGAAGACATTTACGGTGAAATAGCAAAGCGGGATCCTGCTCTGATTATTCCCGTGATTGAGGCAGAAGAAAGAACTCAGGAAAAAGCTGATTTCCTTGAAATGTGGTTGAAGGACGCTTGCAAAAATCACCCGGAATC
>JAUVDD010000326.1 GCA_030595525.1 Puniceicoccales bacterium | reverse complement strand
GTTGATGATAACATGGGGCGGCTTTTCCAGCACTTGGATCGTCTTGACCTGACTGAGAACACCCTGGTTATATTTCTTGTGGATAATGGACCGAATGGAAACCGATATGTGGCGGGTTTTAGCGGGAGAAAGACAATGGTGCGAGAGGGTGGAATTCGTTCACCGTTGCTACTACAATGGCCAGGAAAGCTGGATCCGGGAAAAAGCAGTGATCGTATCTCTGCACATATTGATATTGCTCCGACTGTTCTGGATGCATGCGGAATTAATCTCAAAAAGACGCGAGGCATGGATGGAAAGAGCTTACTGCCTTTATTAACTGGTAAAGCAACGGATTGGCCAGACAGGCAGATTGTTATTCAGGCTCATCGTGGTTCGGAGCCGGTGCTCTTCCATAATTTTGCCCTACGCAATCAGCGATGGAAGTTGTTACATCCCAGTGGGTTTCAGACAGAAAATTTTGATGGAAAGCCAAACTTCGAATTGTATGACATGGAAAGAGATCCATACGAAATGGAAAACCTGGCCACCGAACGTCCTGACATACTGGAGCGACTCAAGGCAGAATATACCAAGTGGTTTATTGATGTCAGTACCACTCGTCCGGATAATTATGCATCTCCGAGGATTCAGATAAATCCCCAATACGAAAATCCGGTAGTTCTGACCCGGCAGGATGGCGAGCATCTCAACGGAGCCCCCTTCAGACCCGAAAGCATCGGAAGGTGGAGATTGGATGTGGTTAAACCCGGATCGTATTCGGTCAAGTTCAGATTCAAGCCAGTAGTGAAGGCTGGTACGGCAGTTTTGAATCTTAATGGACGGAAGGTATTGCAGCAAATTTCCGTTGGTGATTCAGAAATTGAATTTTCGAAGGTTCACTTGGATAAAGGTCCGGTCGATCTGCTTCCAATCCTTATATTTGGTGATCAAATAAATAGTCCTTGGAAAATCGATTTATCAAGGTAGTAACATATATTCCTAAACTCATAATGAAATTTCAATTCTACCCAATCTTAGCCCTTCTCATAGTTTTATCTTTTGGCTGTACAAGAGCCCAGACCGGAGATCCATCCTTTGCCGAGGCGGATGCCGTCCTTACCTCCTGGTCTGGGAATTCCGGACCTGTGAATAGTCCTGCACAATCCCTCGACGGACGACTGGTCGTTGGCTACCAGGGCTGGTATGGCGCTGAAGGAGATGGATCAGGAGTTGGCTGGAGGCACTATGGCGTGGGTAATAAAAGCCATGACCAGCCAAGAACTGATCGGGTAACCATTGATTACTGGCCAGACATGAGCGAAGCGGGTCCTTCGGAAAAGTTCCCCACTGAATTCCGCCATGCTGATGGTTCGACTGCCATGGTATTCAGTTCAGCCCATCCAGACACGGTCGACAGGCATTTCCTATGGATGAAGCAGTATGGAATTGATTCTGCATTTCTACAACGTTTTGGAGGATCATTGAAGCGACCCACTACTCGCAATCACCGAAACATTGTTTTGCGCAACGTGAGAGATTCAGCAAATCGTCATGGGCGTGCCTATGCTGTGATGTATGATTTAAGCGGTCTACGTTTGGGCGATATCCGCAGTGTGGTGATGGAAGACTGGAAGCAACTCGTTGATAGATCCATCATTGGAGGTGATCCAGCATATCAAAGGCATGAAGGAAAGCCAGTCGTTGCTGTATGGGGAGTCGGATTTGATGACGACCGCAACTATACTTTAGCCGAATGTGAAGAACTTGTTGAATTCCTCAAAAGTGATCCAGTTTACGGTGGAAATACCGTCATGCTTGGAGTTCCTCACAAGTGGTTGAATTTCGGATCCGACACGATGGACGATCCCGCTTTGCACAGGATCATGGCTAAAGCGGATATTGTCAGTCCCTGGTCGGTGGGTCGCTACCGGTCCGTTGAACAAATCAAGCGTGAAGCAGGTGACTATCTCGGCAAGGATCTGGCATGGTGTAAGGAACGGGAAATCGATTATATGCCGGTTATCTATTCCGGATTTTCCTGGCACAATCTCTACAAGACCCGAAATCGGAAGGCTGATCTGGATGCAATTCCCAGATCAGGTGGCCGCTTCCTATGGGAGCATGGGCGTGCAGTAAAGGCGAGTGGTACCAATATGGTTTACGTGGCTATGTTTGATGAGATGGATGAGGGAACCCAGATTTTTAAAGTAACGGACAATCCACCAGTAGGGGAGAGTCCGTTTCTGACCTACAAAGGCGACCCTAGTGATCATTATCTATGGCTTGCGGGAAGGATAAGAGCCCTCATCACGGGAGAGATCAAGGACTCGGCTGAACTGCCGATTCGTGAGGAATAGATCAGCGTGCCTGTTTCGTGAATTTAACTGTATATGTAATTCAACTACAAAACCATTTATTGAACAATCGAGATGAAAAATAAAATACTCCAAATATTCCTATCAGTTTCCATCACTGTATTGACATCAATCTTACTGACTACCGGAGCCTTTGCCACCGGATCGAAGCATTCACCAGGGTCCATGTTTCCGACTTATGAAGGCCGGGTAATGACAGGGTATCAGGGCTGGTTCCGTGCAGAAGGGGATGGCAGCGGTCGTGGATGGGGGCACTACGGCAATAACGGCAAGTTTGATAAGGTAAACAATACGATTGATTTCTGGCCGGATGTTTCCGAATACCCGGTTACATATCCGACATCGTTTACCATGCCGAATGGATCGCAGGCTCGTGTCTTCAGTTCCTACGACGAAAGTACGGTCGATGTGCATTATCGCTGGATGAAGGAATATGGCGTGGATGGAGCATTCATGCAGCGCTTCTTTAATGTCACTCGTACTCCAGAGACTCGCGAGAAGGGTCGGGTCATCCTCAGTCATGCCCTCAAGGCATCGCAAAAGCATGGACGGGCCATTGCCGTCATGTACGATCTTTCTGGCTTGAAGGCAAAGGGGGAGGATTGTTCCAGCGTGATCCAGGACTGGAAGGAGTTGGTGGACAAGATGAAGATTACCTCCCAAGGGAAAGATCAGACTTACCTGTTCCACAATGGAAAACCGTTGATTGCCATT
>JAUVDD010000037.1 GCA_030595525.1 Puniceicoccales bacterium | reverse complement strand
GTCACAGATTTTCTCCACCTATGCTGATCAGCAGACTGCAGTGGACATTAAGGTCCTGCAGGGTGAGCGTCCGATGGCCCACGATAATAAGGCACTTGGCAATTTCCGCCTGGATGGAATCCCGCCGGCACCAAGGGGAGTGCCTCAAGTCGAGGTAACTTTCGATATTGATGCCAACGGCATTTTGCACGTTTCCGCTTCCGACAAGGGAACTGGAAAAGAGCAGAAGATCTCCATTACCAATGCGTCTGGCCTGAGTGATGACGAAGTCGACAAGATGAAGGAAGATGCCGAGCGCAATGCGGACGCTGACAAGCAGGCCAAGGAAGCTGCCGAAACCCGGAATCAGTTGGATAATGTCGTATTTGGAACAGAAAAGGTCCTCAAGGAAAGCGCTGATAAATTCAGCGACGAAGACAAGACTCTGATCCAAGGTCTGGTTGACGAAGGCAAAAAGGCCCTCGAATCCAATAATGCCGAACAGATCAAGGCCGCATTGGAGAAGATCAATAACAGTCAGGAACTTCAGCAGGCGATGGCTCGCATGTATCAGGAACAGGCCGCGGCAAGTGCTGCCCCTGAGGGTGCAGGTCCACAACCGGGTCCGGGAGCAGCACAGGATGCGGGTGCTTCCAGTGCTCCAGCCGATGACAATGTAGTTGATGCGGAAGTCGAAGACGTCGACGATAAGAACTAACTTTTAGCCGGTCTGTTTCCTTTGTGGAGACAGGCCGACTTATTTCATAAAACTAATTCATCTGATTTAACTCAAAAAATAACATATACAAAAATGGCAAATACAGTGAAAATCCAGCCCCTCGGAGATCGTGTTCTCGTAAAAGCGGTCGATGTTGAGGAAGAAGTAAAAGGTGGGATCATTATCCCAGATTCAGCTAAGGAAAAGCCGACCACGGCTGAAGTCCTTGCTCTCGGTAACGGCAAAAAGGATGGGGAAATCTATGAGTTTTCCGTCAAGGTAGGTGACCAGGTCATCATCAGCAAGTATGGTGGTACACAGGTCAAGTACGACGATGTTGAATACACGATTCTTCGTGAAGACGACATCCTCGGTGT
Organism: Puniceicoccales bacterium; assembly: GCA_030595525.1. Classification (GTDB taxonomy): domain Bacteria; phylum Verrucomicrobiota; class Verrucomicrobiia; order Opitutales; family Oceanipulchritudinaceae; genus Oceanipulchritudo. The sequence continues at coordinate 9,792 of JAUVDD010000037.1, read as the reverse complement.
CATCGCTTAACAACCGAATATCTATTACATATTAACGCTTAAAATTATTTAATATCATGGCTAAACAAATTATATTCGACGAAACCGCACGCCGCGCGCTCCTCAGGGGTGTTGAGACATTGTCCAAGGCAGTAAAGGTTACTCTCGGCCCCAAGGGCCGTAATGTTGTCCTCGACAAGAAGTTCGGTAGCCCAACGGTTACCAAGGACGGTGTAACCGTTGCCAAGGAAATCGAACTCACCGATCCCTTTGAAAACATGGGTGCCCGAATGGTTAAGGAAGTAGCTACCAAGACCAGTGACGTCGCTGGTGACGGTACTACAACCGCTACTGTTCTGGCAGAAGCTATTTTCCGCGAAGGCTTGAAGAGTGTTACTTCCGGTGCAAATCCGGTTTATATCAAACGTGGTATCGACAAGGCAGTTGCTGCCGGTGTTGCCGCTATCGGGGAAATGAGCATCGCTGTTACTGATCGTGAAGCGGTCAAGAACGTGGCCACTGTTTCCGCCAACTGGGAAGAGGAAATCGGTTCCATCATTGCTGACGCAATGGACAAGGTTGGCAAGGACGGCACTATCACCGTTGAAGAAGCCAAGGGCATCGAAACCACTCTCGAGGTGGTTGAGGGTATGCAGTTCGACAAGGGCTACTTGAGCCCGTACTTCGCAACCGATCAGGAAGCGATGGAAGCTATTCTGGAAGACGCTTACATCCTCATACACGAGAAGAAGGTAAGCAACCTGAACGATCTTCTTCCGCTCTTGCAGAAGGTTGCCCAGACCGGCAAACCGTTCCTGTTGATCGCTGAAGACGTTGAAGGTGAAGCATTGGCCACTTTGGTTGTTAATAAGCTGCGCGGCATGCTGAATGTTTGCGCCGTCAAGGCACCTGGTTTCGGTGATCGCCGTAAGGCCATGTTGGAAGACATCGCTGTTCTTGCTGGTGGTCGCTGCATCACCGACGATCTCGGCATCAAGATGGAAAACCTTGAGCTGACAGACCTCGGTCGTGCCAAGCGCGTGACCGTTGACAAGGAAAACACCACCATTGTTGAAGGTGGCGGGGCTACTTCCGACATCCAGGGTCGCGTTAAGCAACTCCGTCGTCAGATTGATGAGACTTCCTCTGACTACGATCGTGAAAAGCTGCAGGAACGCCTGGCCAAGTTGGCTGGTGGTGTTGCAGTGATCAATGTTGGTGCTGCTACCGAGACGGAAATGAAGGAAAAGAAGGCTCGCGTGGAAGACGCTCTGCACGCAACCCGCGCTGCTGTTGAAGAAGGTATCGTCCCAGGTGGCGGTGTTTCTCTCCTGCGCATTCGCAAACAGATTGGCGAAATCGCTCTTGAAGGCGACGAAGCAATCGGTGCCTCCATCGTTCTTAAGTCACTTGAGTATCCGCTGCGTCAGCTCTGCCTGAACGCCGGTGTTGAAGGCAGCCTGGTTGTTCAGCATGTCCTCGATAGCGAAGGCAACATTGGCTACAATGTAGCAACTGAAGAATACGAAGACCTCATTAAGGCTGGTGTCGTTGACCCGGCTAAGGTCACACGTAGCGCTCTCCAGTACGCTGCTTCCGTTTCCGGTCTCTTGCTGACCACTGAAGCCCTAATCACCGATCTTCCGGAAGAAAAGCCGGCTGGTGGTGGCGCACCTGACATGGGTGGCATGGGCGGTATGGGCGGCATGATGTAAGCCTGAGCTTTACCGTTTTAATAAAATATCTTACCCAAAGCCCCGTTCCGTTAAGGAGCGGGGCTTTGTTGTGGCTCAAGGGTAGGGACGGATCGCCGAAACGTCCTCTGTAACAACGGGGGCGATGGTCGGCGGTTTCGTCGAAACCGCCCTACCGTGGAATCGGGCAGACGAATGCCCGGGTTATTGCACAAAAAAAGCGCCCGGCGATGTGCCGGACGCTTTTGAAATTTGGTATGGGCTAAGATTACCCGACCACGTGGTCGTAGTACTTGGCTACCTGGTCCCAATTGACGACATTCCAGAAGGCTGCAATGTAGTCGGGGCGACGGTTCTGGTAGTTCAAGTAGTAGGCGTGCTCCCAGACATCGAGTCCGAGGATAGAAACGCATCCACAGTCGCAACCACCGAATGCCTTACTCATTTGCGGGTTATCCTGATTGGCGGTACTGCAGACGCTCAGGCTGCCATCCTTTTTGGCACAGAGCCATGCCCAACCGGATCCAAAACGGGTTGCAGCGGCACTATTGAACTTGGCCTTGAACTCGTCGAAGCTACCGAACTCCTCATTGATTTTTTCTGCCAAAACACCTGTCGGTTCGCCACCACCATTCGGTGAGATAACGCTCCAGAAAAGAGAGTGGTTGGCGTGACCACCACCGTGGTTGCGGACAGCACCCTGTACGCTTTCCGGCAAATCGGCGATCTTGCCGATCAGTTCACCAGGACATTCGGGGCCTTCGATACCGGCTGCCTCCAGTGCCTTGTTCAAATTTGTTATATATGCGTTATGGTGCTTGGTATGGTGGATTTCCATTGTACGCGCATCAATGTGCGGCTCCAATGCATCATAAGCGTAGTCGAGTTCTGGTAATGTGTATGCCATGTTATCTATTGGTTTTATAGTTAAAATTAGAGGGTTAAAGAACCCCAGCTTCAAAGATCCGTCAACTGTCAGAACGTTTTCTTTGAAAGTATTCCTGAAGGACCGCTTTGCATTCTGCTTCCATTACACCGGATTGAGTTTCGAGACGGTGATTCAATTTCGGTAATTCCTGAACAGCGGTTGCTCCACCAAGGCATCCCATCTTGGGGTCCGGCACGGCATAAATCACCTTGGAAAGTCTCGCCATGATACTTGCTCCAGAGCACATCGGGCAGGGTTCCTTGGTCACATACAAGTTTGCTCCATTCAGGCGCCAGTCTCCTATGATTTCTGTTGCTTGAGTGATTGCCAGGATTTCAGCATGAGCTGTGGGATCGTTCAATGATTCCACCTGATTGTAGGATTTGGCAATGATGGCTCCTTCAAACTCGATGACTGCTCCAATTGGAACTTCATTTGCCTTCCACGCCTTCAGGGATTCGTTGTATGCATAGGACATATAATAGTCTGCATCCCTGTTTAGTTCCGAAGGATGTAACCTTTCAAACGGGCAGGGTGGTGGCGGTGTGGATTTCATGGAATTTGTAATAAATTCCGTTTCAGGAAAAATTACCATATCGAAATAATAATCGCTATCGATGCTCGAAATCGAGATGTCAGATTTGTGCGTTGAGATTGATCCCGATAGCGATCCCGATAGCGATAGCGATTTGGAAGGAACTGCTTGACTTTGAATGGATTCGCGATCCTGATCGGCCTTCTCTAAATATACGAAATCCAAACTATTTATATGGCAGAATCTGAAGTTGTAGAAGTCGAAGGCAAGGTGGCAGCCGTCTTGCCTGGTACCATGTTCCGTGTGGAATTGAAGAATGGACACCTAGTCCTAGCCCATATTTCGGGAAAACTTCGCAAACACTTTATCAAGATTACTGTTGGTGATATGGTCAAAATGGAGATGACTCCAAAGGATATCGACAAAGCTCGGATCATCTATCGCTTGCGCAATGCGCCCTCGAACCGTAATGCTCCGATCCGGAGTTTCGGACCAAGAAGGCGATAATAAGCTCCAGATTTGCTAATACTGGAAAAAGGGAGACTGTCCTCTTCCTTATTATTACTATTTTTCCTGATTTACTCTGGAAGAATAAAAAAGCTATGCTAAATTGTCGGTATAAATTGAGGAACCGAGAGTAAATCGAACAAGGAAAAGGAGTAAAATGAGTTTAAGAGCGAACAACATCATAGAAACGATAGGCAACACCCCGTTAATCAAGTTAAACGCGGCGGCGGAAGGCTGTGTTGCGGACATCTATGTGAAGTGTGAGTGGTTCAATCCGCTAGCCAGTGTAAAGGATCGGATAGCACAGTCGATGATCGAGACTGCGGAAGCGGACGGAAGTCTGAAACCGGGTGGAGTGGTGATCGAGCCAACCAGCGGCAATACCGGAATTGGATTGGCGTTTGTGTGTCGATCAAAGGGCTATCGTTGTATTTTAACGATGCCGGAAACGATGTCGATGGAACGGCGTGTATTGCTTGATTTGCTGGGAGCTGAACTGGTTCTGACACCTGGTCCTAAGGGAATGCCGGGAGCGATGGCGAAAGCGGAAGAACTGCTGGAGCAGCATGGAGAAAGAGCATTTGGTCCACGTCAGTTTTCGAATCCAGCAAATCCTGAAGCACACCGTAAAACGACAGCGGAAGAGATCTGGGAAGCCACTAAGGGTGAAGTCGACATTTTTATCGCCGGGGTAGGAACCGGTGGAACCATAACTGGAGTTTGCGAAGTCCTGAAAAAGTACAAACCCAGTGTGCAGGCAATAGCCATTGAGCCGTCTGCGAGCCCGGTTTTGAGTGGTGGACAACCAGGACCCCACAAGATTCAGGGAATTGGCGGTGGATTTATTCCAAAGAATCTCAATGTCGAAATTCTTGATGAGGTGGTAACCGTGACCAACGAGGATGCCTTTGACACAGCACGGGCTGTAGCAATGTCGGATGGATTGTCAGTTGGCATTTCCTCCGGTGCAACAATCTGGGGAGCAATCCAAGTTGGTAAACGCCCACAGAATGCCGGCAAAACAATTGTCGTAATCGCAGCCAGCCCGAGTGAACGCTATTTAAGTACACCTTTGGCAGAAGCTTCCAGGGAACGTGCAGCGACTTTGGTAACACAATCGATTTAAATTTTACTCCTCCTCCCAAACCGAAGCTCCGGTCTCGCATTCGCGGGATCGGGGCTTTTTTGCGTTCTTTTGTTACAAATTCCTTCATTTCCCTTGTGAATATGCGATTGGGATTTTATCTCATTAACCAATAATTATGGCTGACTTCATTATACGCGTTCTGAAATGGCTGGCTGCCTTGGTAACAGCTTATTTCGTATTATTTATTTTATTTATCCTGGTGCTGATCGGACTGGCAGTTTCGTTCCAGCCAGTACCGCAAACCGTGGAGGAGAATTCCATATTGGTTTTGGATCTTGGATTAGGTCTATCGGATAAGCCTTCCGCGGGTGATCCGTTGGCAATAATCACCGGTGCCTTGTCGGGTGAGATCAAGGAAAGCGTGTCGCTCCGGCAGGTTCTTAATGCCTTGAATAAGGCTAAAAATGACAGTGACATTCACGGACTATACATCACCGGCAACTTGCGGGCAGAAGGTTATGGTGGCAGTTTTGCCACGCTCAAGGAATTTCGTCAGACGATCGAGGCATTTGGACGGAAAAAACCTGTGTGGTCATTTATCAAGGGAGACAGCCTTAGGGATTATTATATCAAGTCAGCTGCGACCGAGGTCTACAGCGATCCATATGCCATGGTTGACTTTCGAGGGCTGCGAGCGGAACAAATGTACCTTGGAGATGCCTTCGAGAAGTGGGGGATCGAATTCCAAGTAAGTGCCTTTGAGGAATTCAAGACAGCTGGTGAGTCCTATACAAGTGGGCATATGTCCGATAAGGAACGTGAACAGCTTAAATCGTTGCTGGATGATTTATGGGAAAACATTGTCACCGACATATCGGGAACAAGGGGAGTGACCGTCTCTGATTTGAATGCCCTGGCAGCAAGTGATTTGATCGTTTATGCGGAAGATGTCACTGAGGGCAAACTTGCCGACAGCATCTTAAATGAGGATGAACTGTATAAGAAACTGGTGGATATTGTTGGATATGATCGGGAGGGAGAAAGTTTCCAACAATTTGATTTTCTGGACTACGTTTATATGGATATGTCTGTTCCTGAGGCACTGAATTTCGGTGCTGGAGGAAACAAAGTGGCCGTTCTATACATTGAGGGGATCATTGTTGACGGAAAGGGTGATGATAGATTCGTCGGAGCGGAAGCCATCATCGAGCACCTCAAGGATCTAAGGGATGATGAATCCGTAAAGGCCTTGGTCATTCGGGTCAGTAGCCCGGGGGGAAGTGCAACTGCCTCCAGCCGTATTGCTCGTGAGATTTTACTTACCCGAAACAAGATGCCGGTTGTTGTTTCGATGGGGGGTGTTGGTGCCAGTGGCGGATACATGGTGGCCGCAGTTGGAGATCAGATTTTTGTGGAACCTACCACCATCACCGGATCCATTGGTGTTGTCAGCATGTTGCCAAATATCGAGAAACTGGCCGACAAACTTTCCATCAATTTCGAAGGAGTTGAAACGCATAAATTTGCTGGATCCTTCTCCCTTGCGCGATCAAAGAACGAGGAGGAAATGAGGCAGATTCGGGCATTGGGAGCACAAACCTATGACGAATTCCTACAAATGGTAGCGGTTAATCGCGACATGACATTACCGGAGGTTCGCGCAGTTGCCAAGGGACGTGTGTGGTCTGGAAAAGCTGCCTTGCAAAACGGGCTTGCCGATACCGAAGGTGGCTTGATGGCTGCTATCCAGCGGGCTGCAGACATGGCGGGAATTGGTGACGATTACAAGGTGATTGACCGGCCGAGAGTGCTTACCCTGGAGGAGCAGATTCAGGAGATGTTGGTCGGTTCGAAAGTTGATCATTTTAATGGGTCCGCTGGGCTTCAATCGTTCGTTCAGGATATGGAAGAAGAGCTGCGGCGACTAAAATCATTCGATGATCCGCATGGACAGTATGCGATTCTTCCTTATTCTTTGAAAGTCTACTAAATTGAACTCACCAGCAATACCATGTCGTTACAAGGAACATCGATAACTCTTGACCAACCCTGCAAGGCTACGCGAATCCCATCCGGAGAAGTGCTGCATCTGAATCCTGGTGAGACTTATGTCATCAGTCAGGCGCTTGGGGGTAGCGTCACGCTGCGCGATTCGAACGGTCTCTACATGGTTAGCATGGAAGATGCTGTGGCGCTGGGACAGGAAATCGTGGACCAGATAGCCCAATTGGCGGATGATGGAGCAGGAGACGCTGCTTTTAGTGAGGAATCCGTCTGGGAAGCACTGCGGAAGTGTTTTGATCCAGAGATTCCGGTCAATATCGTTGATTTGGGGCTGATTTATAGTCTGGAGATACAGGAACTCACCGAAGGACTCTATCAGGTAGATATCAAAATGACGCTGACAGCCACCGGTTGTGGGATGGGACCGACTATTGCCGCAGATGCCCAGTCAAAAATCGAGGCGATGCCGGCAGTTAAATCCGCAAGGGTAGAGATTGTCTGGGATCCACAGTGGACTCCTCATATGATCTCAGACGAGGCCCGTAAAATACTTGGGTTGGATTAGTCGTAGTGACAGAAAAAGAAGTTAACCTGCCCCAAACGGACAAAGCCTATATTGAGAGGTTTCTCAAGTCTCTGGAAACAGAGAAACACTATTCGGAATATACCCTTCGGAACTACCATCAAGCATTGGAGGGTTTGCTCGTGTATCTTTTTGAAGGCTCTTCTGGGAGCGGCTCATGTTTTGAATCATTGAAACCTGTATCCATGCGGTCGTATATCATCGACGCCCAGCGGACGGGGATATCGAAGCGAACCCTGCACCTTAGGCTATCTGCATTCCGTTCTTTTTTCCGGTATTTGCGAATTCATGGACTGATGGTTCAGAATCCGATCGCAGGTGTCAGTGTGCCTCAATTCCGGAAGCCCTTGCCGAAGTTTCTTACGGAGAAGGAAATGGAACGCTTTCTTGATGGACCTGCACAGTTGTTGGAAAAAGGGGAGAATTCCCCGTTTTCTGCCGCTCGGGACGAACTGGTGTTTGAGTTGTTCTATGGAGCAGGTCTTCGAATTAGTGAACTGGTTCAAGCAAATTGGGGAGATTACGACGAGAGTTCGAAATGCTTGAAAGTTCTGGGAAAAGGGAAAAAGGAAAGGATTTGTCCGGTAGGTAATCAGGCTGCCCGTTTACTTAAGGCATTCAAGACTAGCCATGCCGTGAAAAAGGGAAGAACTGATCCCATGGTGCAGACACTTGATGGAGGTCGTTTGACTCCCTTTTGGATACAACGTCGGATGAAGGTCTATTTGAGGGAGGCCAACTTGCCGGAGGATCTGACTCCCCATAAAATCCGCCATTCGTTCGCAACTCATTTGCTCAACGCTGGGGCGGATATGCGTGTTGTTCAGGAGCTTCTAGGACACGCTAGCTTATCGACTACACAAATCTACACCCATGTTGGACTAAAACGCCTCAAGGACGCGCATACACTGGCTCATCCCCGTGCTTAGGCAGGAACTCCATAGTGTACCAATCCAGATTCGTATCAGGCTCAATTTCTAACAGTCCGAGGGAGATGAGTTCTTTCTCGAGAAAGAGCATTCTTGATGAGTCCATGGATCCAATCAGGTCGCCTGTTGAATCTTTTCCGGTAATCAATCCTTCGGATTGCAATGATTGATAGCAGAATTTCATGAATTCCGGTGACATTTTCGGATTTCTGGCGGCAATCATATCGAGAGCTGGTTGAGGATCATTTAAAATGAAATCCTTCCAGCCACGAATTGATGCACGGACAAATCGTCTTACCAAATCAGGATTATCCTCCAATAAAGAGCTTAAGCAGTAGATGCCATGATACGGATCAAACCCAGAATCCTTTAGTCGCAACACTCGTGGTTTGGCACCAGCAAGTTGTGCGTAAAATGGCTCATTTGTGACGAGGCATTGCTGGATGAAACTTTCATCATTTAAAAAGCGCTGGAGTCCGAAGTCGTGGGGAACAATCTCCAATTGTATTCCATATTTTGCTTCAATCCAACGAATCCAGGATAAACCCGGTATGGCCATGACTTGCTTGCCATCCAAATCCTTGAACGACCGAACCGGGCTGGAATCGTGAAGTAAAATGCCTTGCGGATCGTGTTGCAGGGTGGACATGACCATCTTTACGGCGATATTTCTCGAGGCCATTTTGCAAACAGCGTCTGCTCGATTCATGGCAAAATGGGCCCTGCCTCGAATTACCTTTTGTATCGACATGGCGTTTGGACCACCTTGCAGGATTTCTACCGACAGGCCTGCCTCTTCGTAGAATCCCTTGGCCAGAGCCTGATAAAAGCCACCGTGTTCAGGTTGGGCAAACCAGTCTGTCTGCAAGACAATCTTCTGCATTGTCGATTCATTGGACTGGAACTCGTCATTGCGCCCACAACCCAAACCCAGACACAGAGTGACAAGGGAGATTATCGTGATGAGCCTGTGGAAGTGTTCCATTAACTCGATAGTGATGCATAAAAAAGCCGGATGGGAAAGTCCCATCCGGCTGAAAATCTGTTAATCTTAAAGAACTAGCCTCTACGATTCTTGAGAGCCTGACGAATCTGGTCCAGATAAGTTTCGATGTTCTCCTGATATTGAATGGTCTGAGCGTTGGCCAAGAGATCAGCTGCTTCCTTCAGTTCACGACGTTTCACTCTCAACTGTGCTTCACCAATGTAGGCGCGTACCCGGGACATTACCACAATGTCTTCATCACCTTCAAGATCCTGAGCCCGTTCGAAATAGATAATTGCTGTCTGCTCGTAGCGGCCCTTCATCGTCTTAAACTCGATATCCGAGACGGAATCTGCCGGATCAAGATATGAGTAGTAGCGAGCCAGACTCAACAGGGCACGAGCATTGAAAGGATCTCTTTGAAGAAGGGCTTCCAGATTCTTGGATGCTTCCTCACCATGGCCGAGGGAAATATTGATTTCCGAGCTCAACGATAACAGGTCGATTTCATCATCTTTATCCAACTTGCCTTTGTATGCCTTGTTGATTGCGGTGATAACA
>JAUVDD010000016.1 GCA_030595525.1 Puniceicoccales bacterium | reverse complement strand
ATCTGTAAATCCTGCCTTGGCAAATCCCTCCAATGCCTTGTCGATGGAGAACGGTCGGGACTTCAGGGTGGGGTGGGTGAATTCCCCGTAACCATCGGCAGTGGTATTCATTCGGATGTAGTCCCCTCGGAAATACTCTTCGATCACCCGTTGCCAGTTGGACGCATAATGAATGCCAACACGAATATGACGATTGTCCAGAAGCGGTTTGGATTCGTTTATCCAGAATCCATACGATGGACGAGGGATTTCATTATAGAAAGTGATCTTTTGAATGTAACCCTTCTGTACATCAGGATCACTATCCGGGAGTTTTTCGTAATTGTATTCGGGAAGGTTGGTAAGTCCTGTGCCATCGAGATCGCCACGTTTGAAGGTTTCAAACATCTTCGGGATGTCACGAATAACCGTGAGATGAATCCTGTCGTAGTTATAGCGATTCTTGAGGAACTTCTTATCCTTTGCCCACCAATCCTGCTGGCGGGTGAGGACGATGGATCGACCTTTTTTGATATCCTCTTTATTGATGACGTATGCGCCCGTGGTTGGTTGGAAGCGCCATTGATAACGCTCCACGTAGTCTTCGCCCAGCTCCTTGAAGAAATGTCGTGGGACGGGAACCAGATCGAGTACCCGTGAATTCATATCGGGCTTCGCTTCGGGAACGCTGATTGAGAAAGTCAGATCATCGTACTTGGTGATGTTCGTGTACATTTCCGTGTACCAATTGTTGTACCACGGGGCACGAATGTGACTGGATTGGAAAAAGAAGAACATGAACATGTAGTCATCAGCTGTGACTTTCACACCGTCCGAGTAGCGGGCATCCGGATCCAAGCGAACGTAAACTGTCATGTTTTCCTTATCCACCGCCCATTCCTGAGCAAGTTCCGGCATGTAATAATGGCCTTCCTGACCGATATTGGTGACATTCGGGTGGCGCCGGGCCATATGCATAGCGACGTCGTCGAGAATGTATGGCCGGAAGGAACCGTTTGAATCCGGGCCAACGCGTCGCAGTGTACGTGGGAAGTCCTGCAATGCACCATAGCGCGTTCCTCCCTTGATGGCATCAGATGAACCAATCTCCGGGAGATGGCTGTTGTGGGTCCAGTTAAGGCCCTGAGGGAGATCATTAAGGGTTTTGAACTGGAAGAACAGGGGAATGTCTTCCATGGAACGATCAAACTCTTCCTGCGCAATATCACCGGCGGCAAGCCCTGCCTTTAAATCAATGGGAGCTCGTTTGAATGTAGCGTAATATTCCTCAACTTCCGCCGTATTATCGATCGGAGCAAAGGCTTCTTCCTCCTTGCCACCGCCACAGCCACTTAACAATAGGGCTGATAATCCGGCAACGGTCAGGAATTTCCATGATGTATCGAAGGGAATTTTCATAGTTTCAACGATAGGTTGTGAATTTTTTTGGATCGAAGGCTTCTCTAACAGCCTCTCCGATAAAAGTTACCAAAGTCAGGATGAATACCAGTGCGAGAAACGCGCTGGAAACAATCCAAGGTGCATCCAGTCTCGAAGTTCCTTGTTTAAGGATTTCGCCAATACTCGGGGTGGGAGGAGGCAGGCCAAATCCCAGAAAGTCCAAGGCGGTGACCGCGGTGATTGCGGCTGCCATTGTAAACGGCATGAAAGTCACAATCGTGCTGACTGCATTGGGGAGGATGTGATGGAAAATAATACGCGGGGCGCTGGCACCGATGATCTGGGCCGCCGCCGTATAGTCACGGGCCTTTTCCCTGTATGTTGCTGTCCGCATGTAATAAGTCATGCCCGTCCAGGAAAACAGGACCATGATACCAAGGAGAATAGCGATTCGGGTAGAGATTGAGAAACTTGTCGGAATGACCGAGAAGATAATAATGACCATATAGATGAACGGTACGAGGGACCAGATTTCGATTATGCGCTGAACGAATAAGTCGAACCATCCTCCAAAATACCCCATCAGACACCCAATTGTGATTCCGATCAGGTAGACCAGTGTCATGAAGGCCAGGGAGAAGAAAATGGCGATTCTGAATCCGTAAATCAGCCGTGAGAGAATATCTCTTCCAGTGCTGTCTGTCCCGAGATAATGTCCCGGTTCGGTATCCTGTGAAAGTGGCGCCAGATTTTCATCAGAGAACAGATTCACCATGGTATGCCACCACGGGGGACGCATCGGTTTAAGGACTCCCTCGTATTTGTTGTTTTCGTTGGGACTGAACTCAATTAGTGGCATCAAAACCCAGTTGCCGGATTCTTGTCCCTCTAAAATCATTTTCAGCTGGCGGTATTCAACCGGCGCATTGGCTAAATCACCGGTTAACCCAAACTCATTCCCAAGTTTCACGTCAGAGTAGGTTGGGAAAAAGGTCTCTCCTTCATAATGGACTATGAGTGCCCGACCATTGGCGAAATACTCGACAAACAGGGATAAAACAGAAAACAACAACAGTATCAGGAAAGAAACATAACCTCTCCGGATTTCTTTGAACCGGGTCAGCTTTTTGACTGTAAGAGGATTCAACCTAATCGGAATTGAGAACAGTGACAACACGACTGCCAGCAGCAATAATCCAATCCCGGGGCGCCAATGCACGGTTAACAAAGTGATCAATCCGATTAATCCCAAGGTACCATAGGCAGCAACCCGTTTTGTCGGGAAAGGAACTTTCTCGTTGGATTTTCTGGTAATCATTTGCTCGAAATTATTGGAAGCGAACACGTGGATCGACCATGGCCACGAGGAAGTCACTGATCATGTTGCCGATCAGTAGGAGAATGCTGGAGAATAAAAGGACACCCATGACAATCGGGTAGTCCCGGTCCAGAATCGCCGTAAATCCAAGTAGACCGAATCCGTTGATATCGAAAATTGTTTCAATCAGGAAGGAACCACCTACGAGGAGAATAATGTTTTGTCCAAAAGTAGTAGCAATAGGTATGAGGGAATTACGAAGAGCATGGCCGATAACAGCCTGTTTGAAAGATACTCCCTTGGCGACTGCTGTCCTGATGTAGTCCGATGCCAGATTGTCCATGAGGTGGTTTTTCATGAGGAGAGTAACCAGAGCGAAACTGCCGATTAAATAGGAGCAAAGGGGGAGGACGGCATGCCAGAGGATATCCTTCACTTTTCCCCAAGTGCTGAATTCGTCGAATGCGATGCTGGTGAATCCACCCATAGGGAACCATTCCATTCGCGCCGCAAAAAACACCACCAGGAGTGCACCGAGAACATAGCCGGGAATTGCGTATCCGGTAAAAATCAGGATGGAAGAGAAGTTGTCTATAAATGTTCGATGCTTGATCGCCTTCATAATGCCCAGAGGAATACAGACCGTGTAGGTGATGATTAAAGTCAGTACTCCATAGAAAATGGAAATGGGAAAGCGGCTCTGGATAATATCCCATACCGGTTCGTTATAGCGATAGGATGTTCCGAGGTCTCCCTGTAAAACGTTACTTACCCAAAGGGCGTAGCTCTGGTACCAAGGTTTATCGAACCCATAGTACTCCCTGAGTTGTTGAAGCTGTTCTTCGGAGAGAGCCTGTTGGCCAGTCGACTGACTGCCCCCACTGACGCCAGCGCTCACATTCACGGACTGCATCTCCATGATGGCGCGCTCCATGGGGCCACCAGGTACAAACCGTGTAATTGCAAAAACGATAACGGTAATGCCGAAAATGGTCGGGGGAATAAGTAGTAATCTGCGTAGGAAATACGATCGCATATTAGAAAGATAAGTAAGGTTGCCAAATCGGCACAGGTTTCAACCTCAAAGCGTGAATAATTGGGAATATTGACCGATTAAGTTAGTTTCGGCGGTCTTCACCACGGCAATCCTGGATCACTCGGATGCAGACATCTCTCAGATCAAACATCCTGGTGAGGATTGCCTGCTTGAAGAATTCGCCTGCTGAGGCGGCTTCCACGACAGGAGCAAGTAGGCTCATCGAGAGGTTCATGGCTCGCATGGAACGCTTTAGATGGACGACGCAAAGCATGAAATCGCCCATGTCCATTGATTGCATGGCCATCAGGCTTTGTTTTTCTGCCTCATTGAGGCTGTCTGCAAATTCCCATCCCAGGAGGCCGTCCATAGGATTATTCTGATGCTTCAAAGCAGTTCTCCAAATATGACGGATCTGCAGGAATAATCCTACAGTTACCACATAAACGGGATGCCGGTGCAGAGTATAGGGATCGGTATCGGCATGCTCGGATACAGATTCGTCTTCCTTATTCCATGCATCAGAATCTTCCTCATCCTCGGGGAAATCGCCTACCGACCAATCGTCCGTGTCCCAGCCCATCTGTCTGGCTACCCAGTCGAGACGCTCGGTTGGAGGCACAGGACACTCATCATAGTGACGGAGAAAGCGGGAGATTTCCCTGTCTTGTCTCTGGAGGAAGCGCTGCCAGTCGAGCTCACCCCAGGACAGATTGCCCCGGTCTTCCCAGTCTCCTTCAGGCTGACCTTCAAAATTGAAATTTGTCATTTAACAAAGCTAGAGAATTGATAAATTTATAGATTGAGAGACGATTGCGGTTTGGCAATGATGAACTCAAGAAATCCAGCACGACTATGACACAAAAGGAAAAATTCCATTCATCAGTATACTTCGGCGGACGGGTTCAGGGCGTTGGATTCCGATATCACACCTTGCAGATAGCCAAGGAATTCGAAGTCAGCGGACATGTCCGCAACCTTGTCGACGGCCGTGTTCAGGTGGAAGCTGAGGGTGAAAAATCCGAAGTTCAGGGATTCATCGCCGAGATTCGCGACCGCCTCTCGATGTTTATTCGAAAGACGGAGCTTTCAGAAAACTGGCGTGAACCTGTGTTCCGAGGTTTTACAATCGGCCGTTAAAACGGTTTTAAGACCACCATCAAGAGTGCCACCAATCCGAGAACGATTGTTGACCACCAGAGATCCTGTGCGAGACGTGGAAGACGGTTGATGGCTACGAGCATTGCTCCCAGGAGGACCCAAATGCAGATCTTGACGATTGCCCACATCGGAAATCCCAAATTCATTACTGCTAATAATCCAAAACCACCTACAATCATTAAAATAAGACCGATTCCACTGGTGATCGCTCCCATGCGCCGGATACCCTTGTGGTCGGATCCCAGGGCACTACGGACAATGAGTCCTCCGTATGCCAGAAAGACCATAAAGACGCCGGTTAAATGCAAGATTTGATACAACTGTTGTTTCATGAGGCTTGAGTGAGTGTATTTTTTATGGGAAGAAAAGAACAAATCATGGAAGAACAACAATTGAGAGAGAAAATTATCGAGAATCTGGAGATTATTCTGCAAAAGCGAGAGGGTGATTTGGCATCAGCGACCCTGTCTTTGGATAGCTTGAAAAGCGCTGTATCCGGCCATTTGTCCCACTATCTGACAAAACGCAGTTATGAGAAGGCGTGGATTCTCTTGAATGGTGATGATCCCGAAAAGGGCGTTTGTCATTAAGGCAGGTATGGGAAAGAAAAAAGACCGAATAAATACAGCTGGGGGGAGCAATCTCTCGGTTGAAAACCCATTTACGAGTCTGGGCGGGTTGGATTTGCCGAAAGGAAGCCCTTCGGTGCATCCCGTTGAAGAGAAGAAAACGGAACTGCCAAAGAAGAAGGAAACCTTGTTGTTGAGACGATTGAAGTCGGGCAAGGGTGGCAAGGTGGTGACCGAAATTTCCGGATTTGATGCCGACCCGGGTTCCTTGGCCAGATTGTTGAAGCAATTACAGGGACAAATGGGTACCGGCGGAACCTGTAAGGGCAAAGTTCTCGAACTGCAGGGCGAGTGCCGTGAGCGGGTGAAACCATTACTGGAGGCCAGAGGGTATCGGGTAAAGGGGTAGGGCGCTTTAAAGGGTAGGGCGCTTTCGATGAAAGCGCCGCTGCGGACGGATCATCGATCCCGTCCCTACCTTCTGATGATTCCCGGCTTGACCATCTCGACCGATACAGTTGAACATCGCCGGCTTTATGAATCGTGTCTACATCAAGACTTACGGATGCCAAATGAACGAGCGTGACTCGGAAGCCGTTGCTGCCCAGTTGCGTGGGCGCGGATATGCCGTTGTCGATGATGAGCATTCGGCGGACATTGTACTCCTGAATACTTGTGCAGTTCGGGAACAAGCGGAACAGAAGGCGATCGGCAAATCCGGCCATTTAGCTAAACGGAAGCGAACAAATCCGAATTTTGTCTTGGGCTTAATGGGATGCATGGTTCAAAACCGTGGAACCGACTTGCTTGAGAAACTACCTGATCTCGACCTTCTTGTCGGGACACAAAAGTTTCACCGTGTACCGCAAATGCTGGACCAGTTCATATCCAGCCAGAAGGGCTTGGGGCCAAGGCCAGCCACTCTCGTGGATCTCGAGGAAGAGGAAGGATCCGAGGAAACCATTCGTGAACATACTTCCGATGAAAGGCAGGTATCCGCATTCGTCAGCATCATGCAGGGATGCAATATGCACTGTACTTTCTGTATCGTCCCGAAGACCCGGGGTGCTGAGCGTTACAGGAGCATGGACTCAATTTGCGAAGAGATAGAAGAGTTGGTTTCCCAAGGAACAAAGGAAGTCACCCTGCTTGGTCAAATTGTCAACAGCTTCGGAATGCGTCAGATTCCATACAAAGCGGGTATAAGTCCGTTTGTTCAGTTACTGGAACGGGTTAATGCTATCGAGGGACTCGAGCGGATCCGGTTTACCTCGCCTCATCCCCGTGGATTTCAAAAGGACCTGGTGGAGGCATATGGTCGACTGGAAAAGCTCATGCCGTATGTCCATTTGCCCGTACAGAGTGGATCAGACAGTATGCTAAAGCGCATGCGGCGACCCTATACACGCCGCCGGTTTTTTGAGATTGTGGATCAGCTTCGAGAAGTTCGCCCGAATATCTGCCTGTCCACGGATATAATCGTTGGTTTTCCGGGAGAGACGGAAGAGGAGTTTGAAGCAACGAGGTCCCTGTTCGAGGAAGTGGGTTTCGATATGGCTTTCATCTTCAAGTATTCAGAAAGAGGAGGGACAAAATCAGCTGATATGGGTGATGATGTGTCGGCGGAGATTAAGGATTACCGAAATAAGGCACTTCTTGAGATTCTTGGAGAAAGTTCCTTGAGAAGAAACGAATCCATGATCGGTACCGTTCAAGATGTCCTGTTGGAAGGTCCTGCCCGAAAAGGGGAAGGCAAGTTCGTGGGACGTAATCCGGGAAACCGGAAAGTGATTGTTTCCGCCACACCTCGACTTGTTGGGCAGATTGTTCCTGTAAAGGTCGATGCTGCAACAGTCAGCATTCTCACTGGCGAATTATGTTTAACCGGTATTGACGAAACCGCCGCGGGAAGTCTTTCTCAGAACCTTTGAATCCTGTACAGATGATTCCATCCCTCATTACTTTTACCATATTGGCTGCAGCCGTCCTTTTTATCATTGGATTTCCGTTGCTGGCAGTACCTTCCAAAATCGAAAAAGGCTTTCGCGCCTTTCCACGTGATCGAATAACCGGTCTAGTCACCATAATTGCAGGTGGTGGGTGGTTTCTCTGGAAAATCTCCCAGTTGGGACAATCCGATTTTGGTGACTACAAGAATCTGCTTATTATTTTGTTCGCTGCGACACTGATCGGGTCAATTTTCTACGTGAAGGATTTCCTGGCGGTGAGGGGAGTATCCGTGCTGATTCTTTTGAGCGCCAACACTGGCTTGAAATCCGCATTTGGACTGTACGACATTCCGGAACGCCTGGTTTTGGTAACAATCCTCTACATCTTCATTGTGTTGGCACTTTGGTATGGAATCATGCCCTTCAAGATGCGGGATACGGTCAACTGGCTCTACAAGTCAGTGATCCGGGTAAGAATTCTGGGAATAATCCTTGTTGTGATGGGATCCAGTCTTCTGGTAGCAGCCACACAATATTAATTTAAATATCTAAAGTATGGAAAACATTATAATTCTGGGTACCGGGTGTGCCGGACTGACCGCCGCAATCTATGCGTCTCGTGCCAATTTGAATCCTCTGGTTCTGGAAGGAGCCCAACCGGGTGGACAATTGACCACGACCAGCGAAGTGGAAAACTTTCCTGGATGGCCCGAGGGGATCGATGGGTATTCCTTGATGGAAAAACTGCGCAAGCAGGCGGAGAAATTCGGGACACGCACTGAATATGTCCGGATTGCCTCGGTGGATTTTAGTGGAGAAACCAAGGTCCTCACAGCTGAAGATGGTAAAACCTTCGAAGCGAAAGCGGTGATCATTGCAACGGGGGCCAGCCCAAGGCTTATTGGTATTCCCGGAGAAAAGGAAATGTTTGGTGGGAAGGGTGTGACAACCTGCGCCACCTGTGATGGCGCATTCTACCGCGATATGGAAGTCATTGTCGTGGGTGGGGGTGACAGCGCCTGTGAAGAAGCCATGTTCCTGACCCATTTTTGTAGCAAGATTCACCTCCTGCATCGCCGTGATGAGCTTCGAGCATCTCCAATTATGGCGAACCGTGTTGTTTCTCATGAGAAAATTGAAGTACATTGGGATACCGTCCCAACTGAAGTTCTCGCTGATGAAGAAGGCAACATGCGTGCTGCCAGTATAAGGAATGTGAAGTCTGGTGAAATTACAGAACTTGAATCCAAGGGATTCTTCATCGCGATTGGACACATCCCCAATACGGCTCCATTCGCTAAAGAACTGGCTACCGATGAAAATGGATACTTTGTTCCTGAAACGGGCAGTCAGGTGAAAACGAAGGTTCCCGGAGTGTTTGTAGCCGGTGATTGCGCCGATCACGTATTCCGCCAGGCAATCACAGCAGCAGGAATGGGTTGCCAATCAGCGATCGAAGCAGAGCGCTGGCTGGCAGAGCTGGCTTAGGAGAATTTCCCAATGTCCGGTTTGATTGAGAAGTACTTTCCTGAATTGGATACGAACAAGCTACAGAAGTTAGTTCAGCTGGAAAATCTTTTCCGCGCATGGAATGAGCGAATCAATCTGGTGTCCCGAAAGGACATGGATAACTTCGTTCTGCATCATCTGGTTCATTCCCTGGCAATGTCCAAGTGGGTCGAGTTTCCCGAGCGTATCCGCGTCCTGGATGTCGGAACGGGTGGGGGATTACCTGGGACACCGTTGGCAATTTGTTTTCCCCGGACGAATTTCTTTCTTTGCGATTCGATCGCCAAGAAGGCAAAGGCGGTCGACGAGATGATCAAGGATCTCCAACTGAAGAATGCCCAGGTCGTGAATAAACGCGCCGAGACACTGGAATCCTCATGGGAGTTCGTGATTGGACGAGCAGTTGCTTCGCTTCCTAGATTCCTTGGTTGGATGCGAAGGAATATCCGCAAAGGTGGCACAGCAGAACTGCCAAATGGGGTACTCTATTGGAAAGGGAGCTTGTATAAGGAAGAACTGGATTCTTTGGAAATTGAGCCGTTCGCTGTTTATCCCATCGAGGAAAAGGTTCCAGATCCTTACTTCTCAGAGAAATACATTATCCACTTGACGCGTGGTCAGGTTCTGAAGGCGAAATTACCTGAGGAAAACTAAGGTTTTACTCGATAACCGTCCGGCCCATCCCGGTTTGCGGAATATTGTATTGATTCCCGTCCTTTTCAATCTGCATGGCGGAGCCACTTGAGAAACGGATGGAGACAGGGCCTTCCTTTTCGAGCGATAGCGACTCACCAGCGATCAAGGTCCCGCTGTATAGACGTTTGCGGTCGAGAGTCTGCTCGACGATCAATGTTAAGCTGTCAGTAGCGGAAATGGTGATAATGTTACTTGAGCTGGTCTCCAATGCTGAACTGGTTGGCTCGGAAATAACCGGATTTTGAACCTGTGTGGTCTGAGTGGTCGCCAGTTCTGGATTAAGTTCAGGGGTATCACCCTTGCCACTCAACATCTGGATCATGATCACGAGAATAATCGAAACCAGCAGAATGGCCATAAAGACCAGACCAATCTTCATGTAGAGCGTCTTATTCTCGTTCCATACGTCCTGTTCCATTATTGAGGATTCACGCTTCAATTTACGGGCAGGAGGAGGACCGGAGGCTGGAGATCCCTTGTTGAGGTTGAAGGTCAATTCCGGATCCGGGCCATCGGACTCTGGTGCTTCGGTGATGACCGCTCTATCCTCCGGGACATGTCCGGAAGTGGGTGCTTCTCCCTGATTGGGGATTTCGACTCGGCCAAGCGATTTCTGACCGGAGGATTGCGTTCCTGATCCAGACGGATGAACAGTCTTGCCCAACAGGTGTGCCTCGTAATCCGTTAATAACCTACTCGAATCCAAATTGAGGAATCGTGCATAGTTTCTCAGGAATCCCCTGATATAAATTTCCGGCAAGGGAATATCGAAGGAATTATCCTCCATAGCTAGCAAATAGTCTCCACGAATCTTTGTTGTTTCAGCAACTTCGCGAATGGATACGCCCTTGCGTTTTCTGGCCTCTTCTAGACGTTCACCGATCATACGTTCATGAGAATGCTAAAAGTATGTTACTTTCAAACTAAAAAGAACATTCGATTAACAGTTGAAGTTCCTGAATGATATGACTCATTGATATCGTATGCTAATTGATACGCATTGCCACCTGGAAAAGGCGATTCTCAAGAATGAAGCCAATGAGGTCCTGGCGAGGATGGAGGAAGCCGGAATCGGACGGTGTGTTACCATCGGAACGAGCCAGAAGGATTGGAACCTGTACTACAAAATTGCTGGAATAGACGCCCGTGTTGATTGGACAGTCGGGATACATCCATGTGATATCGGGGATGATTGGAAGGAGCAAATTAAGGCAATATCCACCTACTTTATGACCGATCCCATGCCTGTGGCACTTGGAGAAATTGGATTGGATCATTTTCATATGCCAAAATATCCCGATGAGGCCGCCGAACTGAAGCAATTGCAGGAAATTGTGTTTCGGGAACAATTACAACTGGCGTATCAGTTGGATTGTCCGGTGGTCATTCATTCCCGTAACGCCGTGATGGAATGTATCCAGATGATTGACCAGAGTGGTATCAATTGGGAAAAAGTCGTTTTTCATTGTTTTACGGATGGACCGGAATTGGTCCGCGAAATCAATAAGCGGGGAGGGCGTGCGTCCTTTACGGGCATCTTGACGTATAAGAACGCATCAGCCGAACCTATTCGACAAGCGGCATTGGAACAGGGAGTGGAAAAATTGATGCTGGAAACCGATTCACCTTATCTTTCCCCGGAACCAGTGCGCGGACGAGTCAATGAACCAGGGAATGTTTCGCATATCGCAGCTTACGCTGCAGATTTATTTGGTGTCTCATTGGAAGAAATTACGAACATAAGCACGCGGAATGCAGTCGAATTCTACAATCTGGTAGTGGAATGAGAATCATCCTGTTATTAATCTGTCTGCTGTTTGCATATGGTTACCATCTGATTGCTGGATGGTATCCGGATGTTTCCTGGATTCAGGGAAGTTTCATGTCTGATGTCTGGCCAGCGTTCGTTGCCTTCCTATCGGTGGTGTTTATTTTGTTTTTCTCACTGAACAAGAAGAGTGATCCGGTTTTGGGATCATGGGGCGTCATGGCGTTGATTGGTTGCATGTTAGTTGTTCCCCTGATTGTTGCCCGGGAACATCAAGCCCGGAGCGATCTGGTGGCCAGTGAAGAACTCAAGGCGTCAAGGGAAGCTGTGAGATTGCAGCAATTACGCGAAGCCGAACGCATCAAGGAGGAGATCGCTGATCGTCAGGAACGCGGAAAGACAGATCGTTTTGTACAGTATGAGGGACGGATTCCTGCTGATATTCTCAATCAGATGCGCCAACTGGATTCAGCAATGATGGAGGAAGTGAAATCCCAGGCGGATATGTATAAGCAAGTATTGGATGCAAATCTAACCCTTGGACCGGATGCCTGGGTGAGATTCCGCAGGATCGATCAGCTCTCACTTGAGATCGCAAAGCATAAGGAGCTCTATGAACAGACCCGAGCCTTCTCCCAGTTTGTGGAAACATTCGAGGATCGCTATACCAGGAAAATTGAAGGACTGGAACTTCAGCCACCGGCGGACCGCATCGCCATAGCTGAGCTGGAACGGATCCTGCAGGAATGGGAACGGTCCAAGCTCTATGAGTTGCGACGGCTTGATGTGAAGCTGCTGGGTTCTGCAATAAAGGCCTTGAATATCCTCAGTGATGAGTGGGGTAGCTGGATATATGAACCGCGTGAGAAGAATATCTCCTTTGATAACAAGAGCCAGGAAGCTGACTTTGGTGAGGCCATTCTGATTATTAAGGCGATTCTTGAAGAAGTCCGGATGATCAACGAGGACGCTGAACCTGAGGATTGATCCGATTCTCTATCTTTTTATACATTTACCCAATAATTCCTGTTTTTCGGGTAATTAATTCCGCTTTTTTAGCAGTTTTATGGCTAATTTGGAGTTATTCACCGTATTCACAAAGTTATTCACATTTGCAGTGGTTTGTATCTACATATCAATGAGGAACTTGTGCAATTGTCTCAGATTATGATGACTGAAAAAGAGAAGTTATTCACAAATCGTTGATATACAGCAATTTATGTTGACAGGTGGAATTCATTGAGAGCATAATATCCTCAGTTCTTTGAAAGAAAGGGCATTCTATCTCAGAAAGCCCCAGGATAATCCCGGGCAACCGGGGAACTGTCAGATTGATCGAATGAATCTGGCTCCTCATGAAACGGGGGTTGAGTATTTCCGAGGAAATTCTCAGTTTAGCCCAACGACTTGAGGCATTTTTCACCGTCGGTGCCGGAGTGGGTCACACCATTCTGAATTGTGAAAGCACACGACCGGAAATTGGCTGGCGGGTCCAGAAATGGAACCACGCAAAACCAGCTGATTAAGTTAGGGAATCCGAAGGATTTGCGTCCTTGGAGGAACCAACGCGGTGACCTGGAAGGTCAAGAGATGTTACCGTGCAGTTCGTCTGTTTGAACGAAGCGGGTGAGGGTCATTCTCACCAAAAGCGGCCGTATAACGTCGGTGCAGCGAAAACGTCCGGACAAACAGGGAAGCAAGTGGCCGAGTACATGACAACAGCCACAGGTTTCCTTTGAGAAGCAGTGGGCTCGAAAAACCGAGTCAACAGCCTGTAAACTGAACACATCTCCGAGAGGTAAGAGGTCAGACCCGTAACCCAAGGCAAACGTCCAATTATTAAAGAGGAGCCGACCTTGGGGAAAAACGGTAAGGATACCGGATTACAGCGATATCCTTAGCGGGTACGGCAAGCTTGTGGTTCGCAACTACGAGATGATCCGTGCTGAGAGGCCTCACTCCCGAAATAGGGGGAAGTAATTCCGCCTACGGCCCTGCTACGAGGCCGGAACTCCGAAGAACCTCGGGGAATAGCGTCGGGGAGCTGGCAGCCATGAGAGATCACGAGCGCCAAATGTCAGCAACCGGGAAAGAGCGTGTGGCGAGCGCCGTCCCACAATTTAGGGCTCCGCATCTGAAAAGATGCGGGGTCCTTTTTTTTATTTTAAGCTTGGGATGATACGTATAGGAATTATTGGACATATATGACCCTTAAAAGATTAAAAGTTAAGGAAGCACTGGGATCAGTTGAATCCCATGCCCAAGTAGAGATTTACGGATGGGTAAGAACTCGTCGCGATTCGAAGGAATTTTCCTTCATGGAAATCAACGATGGCAGCTGTCTGGCGAACCTTCAGGTGATCGTCGATGCGGGAATTGAAGGATATGACAAGATTCATGATTACACGACTGGATCAGCAGTTCGAGTGGCTGGGGAATTGGTTGAAAGCCTCGGAAAGGGCCAGACGTGGGAAGTCAAGGCCGCGAATATTGAGCTGATCGGTGGTGCCGACGACGACTATCCGCTGCAAAAGAAGCGACATAGTTTGGAGTATCTTCGCGAAATCTCCCATTTGCGCCCACGATCTAACCTGTTTGGAGCGGTTTTCCGTGTGAGATCCCGACTTGCCTACGCCATACATCAATTTTTCCAGGAAAGGGGATTCCTGTATGTGCATACTCCACTGATAACAGCGAGCGACTGTGAAGGCGCCGGAGAAATGTTCCGTGTCAGTACCCTGGATCCGGTAAATCCGCCAAAAACAGAGGATGGAAAGATCGATTACGAACAAGACTTCTTTGGCCGTCCCACTTATTTGACGGTGAGTGGCCAATTGGAAGCAGAGATCTTCGCCTTATCGCATGGCGACGTATATACTTTCGGTCCGACTTTTCGGGCAGAGAATTCCAACACTTCACGCCATGCCAGCGAATTCTGGATGATCGAGCCTGAAATGGCCTT
>JAUVDD010000377.1 GCA_030595525.1 Puniceicoccales bacterium | reverse complement strand
TGTTCCTAGCAGTACTTTTGTTCCTTCCCTGATAGAGGGCTTATCCCTCTGATTTTTTGCCCGATTTATTAAAAGATTAATTGAGTTATGTCAGTTCCAACAACCGAAACCCCAATGATACAAAACCCGATTTTGAAGGGATTTAATCCGGACCCATCGATATTACGTGTAGGAGAAAACTACTACATCGCGACATCGACCTTTGAATGGTTTCCCGGAGTACAGATTCATCATTCCACGGATCTGGTGAACTGGAAGTTGCTGACCCGACCACTGGACCGGACCAGCCAGCTGGACATGGTGGGTAATCCGGACTCGGGCGGAGTGTGGGCACCCTGCCTGACTTATTGTGAGGGAACATACTACCTGATCTATTCGGATGTGAAGAGGTGGTATGATGAGCCCTACAAGGTCGTACGAAACTACCTGGTGACGGCCCCGGCGATTGAGGGACCTTGGAGTGAGCCAGTTTTTCTGAATTCGAGCGGATTTGATCCATCACTTTTCCATGATGAGGATGGCCGAAAGTGGTTTGTGAACATGGAATGGGATCACCGCAACTCTGCTCGGGACCGAATCCGGTTTACAGGAATCCTGTTACAGGAGTTCGATGAGTCGACCGGGCAACTGATCGGGCCAATCAAGAAGATTTTCGAGGGATCGGAAATCGGATTGGTGGAAGGACCACATTTGTATAGGGAAAACGGCTACTATTATCTTCTGACCGCGGAGGGTGGGACGGAGTATACGCACGCCGTCACGCTGGCTCGTTCAAAGAATATTGATGGGCCCTATGAGTTGCATCCCACTAATCCGTTGATCAGCTCATCCGGACATCCCGAACTGACGATTCAAAAAGCCGGGCACGGATCCATTGTGGATACTCCGGAAGGCGAATGGTATCTGGTCCATCTTGGAGGACGTGCGATCGATGGGAAGCATTGCATCCTTGGTCGTGAAACCAGCATTCAGAAGTGTGAATGGCGCGAAGATAATTGGATTTATCTTTCAAATGGGAGTAACACACCTGACGAGGCAACTCCGGCTCCGAATGGATATGTTCCGACGCAACCTGACGATGAATGTTGGGATGGGAATTTCGACACACCAACTCTGGACCTGCATTTTCAAAGCCTTCGTCAACCTGTGATAGAATCCTGGTTGAGCCTGACCGAGCGCCCCGGGTGGTTGCGGTTAAAGGGCAACGAGCCGACCACCAGCTGTTTCCGTCAGAGCTTGATTGCACGCCGGTTACAGGCATTTGAAGCAGAAGTGACTACCGAAGTGGATTTTTCTCCTGAGAGCTTCCAACACATGGCGGGCCTGATTGCTTACTACGATACCAGCAATCACTACTACCTTAGAATCAGTCAGGATGAGGAATTGGGTCGCGAACTAAACATTATCCAGACTATCGCCGGACCAAGTGAAGAAGTGCTGGATGCGGGTGTTTCTATTCCTGAGGAGGGTACTGTTCATATGAAAGTCACCGTTAGAAAGACCGAACTGCAGTTTGCCTGGTCAATGGATGGGGACTCCTGGCAGAATATTGGTCCGGTACTTGAAAGCAAAATCCTTTCTGACGACTTCAATGAATTACGATTCACCGGAGCATTTATTGGTTTGTGTGCGCAGGACATTGTCCAGTGCAGGAAGCACGCCGACTTCAAGTACTTTAAATATACTGAGCTTTAATTGCTCATCCTGATTCAACTCAAGACAAGACACTATGACTTCTTCACTACCCAAACTGACGCAATCCAGAATCTTTGGTTATTCCCTAGGTGATCTGGGGATCAATCTCAACTTTCAGATGATCGGGTTTTATCTGGCATTTTTCTACACGGATGTGTTTGGCATATCCGTTGGCCACGTGGCAGGCCTGTTCCTTGTCGCCCGTATATGGGATGCCGTGAACGATCCGTTGATGGGTTACATTGCCGACCATACCAAGACTCGCTGGGGCCGCTTTCGTCCTTACTTGTTGTTCGTCGCAATTCCTTTGAATCTGGTTCTGGTGGCCTGTTTCTTCACTCCGGAGCTTTCTGATGGAGGGAAAATTATTTATGCCTATGTTACCTACTTGTTGCATGGCATGTTGTTTACGGCGATTACCCTGCCGTATTCTTCCATCGCAGCCGTGCTAACACAGGATCAGCAGGAAAGGGCGGTTGTTTCATCCTATAGAATGTTCTTCGCCGTCGTGGTCGGTTTGAGCATCATAGCTGTCTGTGTTAGACCACTGGTCGGACTGTTCGAAACGGAACAGCAGGGATTCTTTGCTGTGGCGATTGGATTAGGTATATTGTCCACCTTATTAATTTGGGTTTCCTTTGCGACATCACAGGAGCGGGTGGAAGTACCCAAGGAACGATACCATTTTAAGGACATGTTCAAAATGGTCATTCGCAATGATGCTTTATTGATTCTGGCATTGGCTATGATTCTGAATACGGGTGTCTGGGTGATCGGTAATGCGGTTGCGTTGTATTTCTTCAAATACGTACTTCATGACACCGCCCTGCAGCCACTGTTCTTCCTGGTCATGATTCCATTCAATTTCCTCGGGGTCATGTTGGCACCATTTTTGACCAAGATATTTGGCAAGCACAAGACCTTCATCCTGGGCAGTTTCATCGTGGCCCTGTTTTCAATCGGCAGGTACTTTATTCCTGATGTATGGATCTGGGCGATATTCGGTATATCCGCACTCAGTACAGTTGGACAGATGTTCTGTTCAGTTACTCAGTGGGGAATGGTGCCCGATACGGTTGAATATGGGCATTGGAAAACAGGCATTCGTTCGGAAGGAAT
>JAUVDD010000360.1 GCA_030595525.1 Puniceicoccales bacterium | reverse complement strand
ACCGTTTTCCTTGTACCCGGGCGGGTAGCTGGAGACTTCGCCCAGCTCCTTATGGTAGCTCTTGAAGGGTGGGTCTAAAATGACGCAGCCATGATCAGTCGCAAGATGCTCGTGCACACTATCCAAAGCCTGCATTGCTCTTCCATTGTCATTACCAGCACCTCCCATGATAAGCCAGCCCTGGCTTTCAATGAAGATCTTACCGTCATCGTTCTTGTGTGAACCGATGGCTGTACCATTGGCATCGAAGGCGCGGAGATACCATTCGCCGTCCCAGCCCTTTTCCTCAACGGTTTGCATCATGGACTGATGAGCCGCCTCAACTTCGTCCTTACGAGAATCTCCGAGATTCTTGTAGAGAGACGCCAGTTCCTTTGTCGAGGCAAGGAACAGGCCAGCAATCATCAATGATTCAGCAACTTTTCCGTCGGTCCGGTGCGGGGCAGTCTGGAAGGACTCGTTAGGTTCGGTGGAAAGGCAGTTTAGATTCAGGCAATCATTCCAGTCGGCGTGTCCGATAAGCGGAAATCCATTTGGACCGCGATTGTCCACTGTGTAGCGGAAACTTGTCCAGAGGTGATCCGCGAGTGTACCTGCTTTCTCGGACTGATCCGCATATCCGATATTTTCATCCAGAATACTGAAATCACCTGTCTCCTTGATGTAGGCGGTTGTCGAAAGCAACAGCCAAAGGTGATCGTCCATGAACTCGCCACCTATGTCAGCATTACCCTTTTTGGTTAACGGCTGATACTGATGGAAACAAAGCCCACTTTCCAGTTGTGTGGCGGCAATATCGAGGATGCGCTGGCGTGACTTGTCTGGGACCATGTGGACGAATCCAAGGAGATCCTGATTGCTGTCACGATATCCCATGCCACGGCCAATTCCGGTCTCGAATAAACTGGCTGATCGACTCAGGTTAAATGTGGCCATGCACTGGATCTGGTTCCACATATTGCCCATGCGATTCATAATCGGACAGGGGGTTTCCAGTTGGAAGTGACCCAGCAGGTCGATCCATCCGGTTGTCAATTTGTTGAAAGCGACCTCGACGGCTTCATTATTGCCGTACTTGGCAATGTAATCTTCAGCGGGATCACGGTTAATTTGTCCATCATCAGTCCACTTCGCATCTTCAGGTACTTCAACATAAGCGAGAAGGAAACTAATCGACTTTTCTTCCCCCGGTTGGAGCTTAATCTTGATTGCATGTGAACCAATCGGATTCCATCCGGACGCCATACTGTTACCCGGCTTCTTATTCTCGATGACTACCGGGTTGTCGATGCCACGGTTGTTTCCAAGGAAGGAAAACTGATCCGTATCAAATCCGGAGATGTCCTCTGAGGAATGGAAGATAGTGTAGTGATTTCTCCGCTCGCGGTACTCAGTGGTATGATAGATTGTGTTGCCGTGAATTTCCACTTCACCGATCGACCAGGTACGCTGATAATTGGTTGCGTCGTTCAGCGCTTCGTAGAAACAGAACTCAATGTAGGTGGTTAGATCCAGTTCCTTAACAACATCAGAATCATTCTTCAACTTGAGCGACCAGATTTCCACTGGGTCTCCCCCGGGAATGAAAAACCTCAGGTCTGCAGTGACACCATTTTTCGACGAAGTAAATTTGGTATATCCGGTACCATGGCGGCATTCGTATGAATCCAGATCCGCTTTGGCGGGTTTCCATGTGGGACTCCATACGGTATCTCCATCACGTATATATATGTAACGACCACTCTCATCCAGAGGAACACTGTTGTAGCGGTAGCGGGTAATTCTGCGAAGCTTGGCATCGCGGTAGAAGTGGTAGCCACCGCCCGTGTTGGTGCAGAGTCCGAAGAAATTGTCTTGGCCAAGGAAATTCAGCCAGGGCAAGGGTGTGTCCGGGCGGGTTATTACAAACTCGCGTGATTTGTCGTCGAAATGACCGTACATGTTGTTGAATTTAGTTGATTATTTAACAGGTGAAAAGAGTTCCCATTCAGACATCCTGAATACTGTACTGTTGGAAATAAACAGGCGAATGCGTTTTGTTTTAACGGGTTTATCGAGATAGTGAATCAAAGTGAATTTCAACCGGTCATCATAGCCTTCAAGGGATTTCCATGAACCATCCTTTTCAGGGACTTGCAAGGCTACCCGATACCCTCCCATGTAGGATTTGATCCGGGGTGCGCTGAAAGAGGCGATCTCAACGGGCTTGTCAAATTCTGCCTCAACCCAGATTCCCGCGTCTTTCTCGTCGTTGGGGATTTCGGTGATCCATTCGGTATTGGCAATCTTGTCGGTAATGACCGGCAATCCCTCACTATTGTGAGAAGCAGACAGGCGTGCTTTAGAGGTCAATGAATCCACTCGATGCAAGGGTTCGATGTGCATCACATTCCCCTTCATCGTCAATTCTACTGTCGTGGAAATTTCATCACGAGAAGCTTTTGGAACAGTAACCCGGTATCCCGCTTTCGTCTGCTTGACCGACACCTTGCCACCATCCAATCGGTGAGCGGATTTTAATCCAAGTCCTTCGAGTGAAGGGAAATCAAGTGATTCGGAATCTCCCCAATGGAAAATGTGCAGATACACCTTGTTATCCTTGCGTGTGGCAGCGCCCCACGGACCAGCAATGTAGGGGCCACCACGGCTGCTGCGGATACTCGTTTCACCATTGATTTTCCACCATTGGGCAATCTCCTTGAATCGTTCCAATTCCACTGGATTCACCGCTCCATCACCCATGGGGCCAATATTAAGAAGCATATTGCCATTGCCACCCCATGTGTAGAGGAGGATTTCCATGAGTTCTGAAAGATCCTTCACTCCGACATCCGGATTGTAACCCCATTGACCAGTTGTCGTGTGACAGGCTTCCCAT
>JAUVDD010000083.1 GCA_030595525.1 Puniceicoccales bacterium | reverse complement strand
TTGGGAATAAGAATGATTACCTGTTCGAAATGAGAAATTTATTGGAGAAAAAACATGTCTGACGCAACAGCACACGCAGATCCACTAGAGGAACTGAAAAAC
Source organism: Puniceicoccales bacterium (assembly GCA_030595525.1). Taxonomy (GTDB): domain Bacteria; phylum Verrucomicrobiota; class Verrucomicrobiia; order Opitutales; family Oceanipulchritudinaceae; genus Oceanipulchritudo. The sequence continues at coordinate 7,169 of JAUVDD010000083.1, read as the reverse complement.
ACCAATACGGGTGTGGAGAACAAGAAAATGGCCATGTGGGCATTTCTCGCCTCTGACTGTATGTTCTTCGGAACACTGATCAGTACGCACCTGATTTACAGGAAAATTTATCCTACGGTCGTCGATCCGACGGAAATATTCAGCATTGAGCTGACTGCCTTCAGTTCGTTCATCCTGTTGATGAGTTCATTCCTGATGGCCCTCACAGTTTCTGCCGCCCACAAAAAGAACATGAAGAGTGTTCGCTTGTTCCTGGCAGGAACGATCTTGTTTGGATTGATCTTTCTTGGCGGGCAGGTCTACGAGTTCACGCACTTTGTTCACGAGAAACATCTTACGCTCAGCAGCAACGTCTTTGGATCGACCTTTTTTGTTCTGACCGGCACTCACGGTGTTCACGTAGCATTGGGCGTACTTTGGTTGGCAAGCTGGCTCGGGGTCAGTTTCACAAAGAAGTTCAGTTGGATTAACTCTCTTGATATCGAGACTGCCGGCCTGTACTGGCACTTTGTGGACATTGTCTGGATCGTGATTTTTACGGCCGTTTATCTTGTTGAATACATATAATTGAGGAACGCGAATTATGGCACGATTGAGTAATAACATTCCGGAACCGGGATTTAGTTCCCATCTTATCCAGGAGCATAAAAAGTATTTCACTTTCTTTAATGTAGCGATTGCACTGATCCTGATCACGGCCGTTGAGATTGTGATTGTATATATACCGTTCAACGAGTTTGTGGTATTCTGTACCTTGGCCATCCTGTCATCGGTTAAGTTCCTTGCGGTTATCTGGTGGTTCATGCACCTCCGCTGGGACAAGGCACTCTGCACGGTTCTATTCATGATTGGACTGTTTGTTGCCACTGGAACAGTAACCGCCTTGCTGTTCCTGTTCGAAGCAGATCCGAATGGGGCACCTTTGTAGTTGATAACCCATGCTATGGCATCTGTCTGTTGGTGTACCAAATTGAGCTTGTTATCACGCTATCGGGGAAGGATTATCTGAAGTATGGTTCAGTGGAATCATTGGCATACGGAACCTGCCTTGTTGATAGGGATCCTTTTGGTCGTCTGGGCTAATCTGGTACTTACTGGTCCGCTTAGAGGTACACTGGATTCCCATGCGAAATTCCCTAAACGGGAGTGTGGTTATTTCATTGCGGGCGTTATCACATTTTACCTGGCAGTGGGATCACCATTAGATGCAATGGGGGAGGGCTTTCTTTTCAGTGCTCACATGGTGCAGCATAATTTGCTGATGTATGTAGTGGCACCTCTGTCGGTCTTAGCCATTCCTGGATGGTTTATCGATTCCCTGATACAACGCTGGGGTTGGTTCAGGAGGATTTTCCGTGGAATGGTTCACCCATTGATGGCCGGTTTCCTCTTCACCTTTACGTTTTGTATTTGGCATTTTCCGGTGCTTTATGAATGGGCCCTCAATAATAAGATAATACACATGGTTGAACATCTGACCATGTACGGCACCTCGATCATCGCGTTCTGGCCGATTCTCAGTTGTTCCAAGCTGGCTCCACGTATTCCATGGGGATTGCAGATGATTTATATTTTTCTCCTGATGGTTGCCCAGATTCCGCTGTTTGGAATCCTTACCTTCTCAACCGAGATTATATATCCGACTTATGATCTGGCACCACGTATCAGCTCGCTGGACCCCATGTCGGATCAAGTGCTGGGTGGTTTACTGATGAAGGTAGCTAACATGGTTGTCAGTTTGACCTTGATTGGCAGGGCCTTCTATAAGTGGAATCAGGAACAATCCTGATTCTCAGGAATGAATTAATTCCCAGGCTATCCCATACCTGAGGTTATGTAATGAGTGCCTGATTTCTGTCGCTTCGGCTAACTCAAGCAAGGCCTTGAAGGTGAAAAGAGCGACCGGGAAAATGTCCGCACGCTCAAGAGGAATGTGGGCTACATTGATCCGGTGTTTCAACGTTTTGTAGGCGACCTCACTTGTAAACTGGTCGATATCGAACTCTGTAAAAGTTGAAGAACTTTCTTTCAGATCCATCCCAGTTTCCCTTGCGCGCAACGCTCTCCATGTAGTTAGTACTCCACTACACCCGACCAATGGTGCGCATATGGGGAAATTAGTTTCGAGAATGCATGCCTTGATATGGGATTTAATGGCATTCGCTCTTTCCCGCAGAATTGGAGAACTCGGATTTCGAATAAACTGTTCAGTGAGCTGGACTGATCCGAGTGGAAGACTAATAAGGTTTTCAACCTGATTGCTTTCAAAGCGCATGAGTTCGAGGCTGCCACCACCTAGATCAAATACCGTAAAGTTATTCAAGTTAGCTGAAATAGCCGGATCGGTCCGTACCCCGGATGCAATTCCCTCCGCTTCCATATGGCCGGACAGAATGATCGGATTAATTCCAATCCTTTCCGAGACCTTGTCCATGAATTCCAATCCATTGGATGCCGATCGGACAGCACTCGTTGCCACTATTGTTGTCTGGGTAATACCACCGATGGATTGACACTCCTTATAGAGGGTCTCAATTGCATCAATCCCGTTCTGGATACTTGAGTCATCGATAACAGGCGGGTTACCTGAGATGCCATTGCTGATACGAATTTCCAAAGTGTTCTCGTATACCGGCAGGATTCCGAAAATCGTTCCATCAGATTCAGCGACCAGTACCTTGATGGAATTGCTACCAATATCGATGACTGCTACCCTTTTTTTCATAAAACAAATCCCTCCTTGGCTATCATGACAACGAACTCACCTTTAGATGAGCCTTTTGCTAAATTCTTTTTAACAACACTGATGTCGCCGGTCAACACGGTTTCGTGTTGCTTGGTCAATTCACGGGCAATACAGATAACACGATCTTTGCCAAAAACCTCTTCTGCGTCATCAATGAATTTGGATATGCGATGAGTAGATTCAAAATAAACCAAGGTTTCCTTGGCCTCCTTGTTTTCGTTGAAATGTCTTAGGCGAGCTGCCTTCTTTGGTGCTAGAAACCCGTAGTACCGAAACGAATCAGTTGGTAATCCGGAAACAGAGAGGGCAGTAATTACCGCACTGGCACCAGGGATTGAATAAACAGGAAGGCCGGCTTTTCTGCACGCCCTGACCAGGCGGAATCCGGGATCACTGATGCCTGGAGATCCTGCATCACTTATTAATCCACAACTTTGACCCGACTCTATAGTCGTTAAGACCGTATCGATCATGCTGGATTCGTTGTGCTCATGACAGGCCTGGAGTTGGCGACCAATTTCCAGATGATTGAGCAATTTCCGTGAATGCCGGGTATCTTCAGCCAGCAGTAGATCGACCTCGGAAAGGACACGCTTGGCACGAACCGTAATATCACCCAGATTCCCGATCGGCGTAGCGATCAGGTACAAGCCTGCATCCGTCTGGTTGCCCGTGGTCATGATTGACCAATACGGAGATTAATATCCGCCTTGGTTCGGCATGCCAGGTACTTGACCTTCCCAGTTAGCCGGTGTTGCCCAGGGGATTTGCTGCTCGTTGGGATCCTCTTCAAGGATTGCACATCCACCCAGTGCAAGCACTCCCATGATGAATGACACGAAAATAAATAGCTTTTTAATTATGCTGCTCATGACTCTTTTTCGGTAACATGAATACTTTTTCGCCTTTGACAAGTGCGGAAGCGGTCTGGTTCCAATTCATCACATGCCCCATCAGCTGCCTTTCGTCAATTTGGTGAATCCAGCCGGTCAGGATAATCCCATCCAGATTGCAAAGGTGCATGGCGTAGGGTAGCTGGTCTTGTTCGATTACTGATCCATTTATTGCGAATACCGATTGATCCCCCGAAATTCCCGCAAATTCGTATTGATCAGGTATTCGGGAAAAAACTCCTGCGCGGTCATCAAGTTCAGATTCCAATTCGGCTACTCGCGAACGGGCAGATGCCAATTCACCGGCCAATGTGTTCGGAACAGATTCCAGTTGGAGGGCCTTGTGCCGTGCTTCAGTCAGTTCGTTTTCCATGGAAACCAGAGTGGATTGCAGCGATTGGGCCCGTTCTATCTGGTTATCATTTTCCGCGCGGAGATGGTCACGTTGTGCTTCGAGATTGGATATGCGGTCCTCGAGGGATTGGTTATTCAGCCCAAGTTCCGTCAACTGAGATTCCTTACTTTCCAGTTGCTGAGCGTTTTCAGCCAGCCTCGATTGGTTCGCTACCAAGGTATCTTCCAGGGAGGTTATCTCTTTGGAGGTTTTCTCCAGGACCCGGTGATGGAGCAATTCCCTCCACCCGACCAAGGCAATGCTCAGGCCGCAGAGAATTACCAACAAGATTGTTATAAAACTGATTTTCTGATTTTCCGCCCGTTTCATAGGCGAAAGGTTCAGGCCATGCCGTATTCCGAGTCAAACGGTTTTTTGCATAGTTTTTTGGTGATACCCTTTGATGGATTGGCGATCGCGTGCTCCAGCAACTTGTAGATGGTCACTGCCTGATCTGGTGCATTGAGGGCATCCGCAATAGCAGGAACCGTATAATAGGAGCCCGAGTTATCGGACAGGAAGGACTTCAAGTCCATCTGAAGCTGCAGGAATGTAGCGGCAGCCTTCTTGCCCGCCTCTACACCGGGTTGGTGATAGGCGTTGATATTGACCAGGGTTGCGTAGTAGCCAACGGCTCGTTCATAGAGGGCGATCAGCATACCGACAGTGCGCGGATTTACTTCATCAATGGAAATTGTCATGGATGTGCGGTCCATTTCAGCCAGGGCAGAACGTGTGCCCAGAAGGAACGCATGCAGGTAGTCACCTGAGGTGATGCCGTCTTCCACGTCAATGGAGGCACCTTCGCGGTCCTTCTTTACTTCAATGAATGTGGCAAAGAAATTGTTTACACCTTCGCGGAGCTGCTGGACGTAAGCGTGCTGGTCGGTGGATCCCTTGTTACCATAGACCGCAATGCCCTGGTAGACCGTATTGCCGTCGAGATCCTTTTCCTTGCCAAGGGATTCCATGATCAGCTGTTGCAAGTACTTGGAGAACAACATCAGGCGATCCTTATAAGGCAGGATGACCATATCCTTTTCGCCTTTGCCGTTGGTGGCGTGATACCAGAGCAATGCCAGCAAGGCAGCCGGGTTTTCTCGTGTAACGGGATTCAGTGTCTCGGTATCCATGGCGGCTGCACCCTTTAAGATGGCACGGATATCAATTCCCTGAAGAGCAGCCGGGAAAAGCCCAACGCCTGCCAGTTCGGAAGTCCGTCCACCGACCCAATCCCACATTGGGAAACGAGCCAGCCAGCTTTCTTCCGTGGCAACCAGATCAAGCTTGCTGCCTTCGCCGGTAATGGCGACTGCCTGTGAACCAAATTCGATTCCTTCGGAAAGGTAGGCCTGCATGGCTTCCAGCATCCCATTGCGGGTTTCTGGTGTGCCACCGGACTTGGAAATGACCACGGCGAGGGTCTTATCCAATTTCCCGCGGAGGTTGGACAATACCAGATCCAATCCATCGGGATCGGTATTGTCGAAAAAGTGCAATTGGAGACGATCTTCACCGGGTTGACCGAGAGCCTGTGCCACAAACTGTGGACCGAGTGCAGAACCGCCGATTCCGATTATCAGCAGATGCTCAAACTTCCCACCGGTGCCCTGAATCTCACCCCGATGCACTTTTCCCGCAAATTCATCGATAGCGGTAATGTTATCTTCAATCGCGGAAACCAACTCGGGCTGGGGCGCCTTCTCGGGAGAGCGCAGCCAGTAATGTCCCACCATTCGGTTTTCATCGGGATTGGCAATTGCCCCGGCTTCCAGTTGCCGCATCGCTTCAAGTGAGGATTGCATCTGTGGCTCCATCTTCTCGAAGAAAGCCGCATCGGTGCCCATCAGGCTGTAATCGAGCGTAAACTCCAGCCCGGTGTTAATGTAGACGTTTTCAGTGAATGATTTCCAGCTCATGAGTAAAAAAAGTATTTGAAGAGGGAAGAGAAGAATCCACCGAGGATTTTGCAAGGGGTTTTTAGTTGTCTATCAAAAACATTGCCAAGTGATCGGGTGGGGATTGAATGACCCGCATTGCGTTAAAGTAATTATGGAATTTGATCTCAAGAAGACCCTTTTGGCGTTGTTGCACTCAACGAACGAGCCGCTGTCCATCAAGGACGTGCAGGCGGTTATCGCGCGCTATCATGACCAGATGGAGCAGCTGTTGGCCGAGCAGGAAGAAGAAAACGAGGAAAAAGGAACCGCTGATGAGGACGGTCAGGGCATTATGCGGGATCTCCTCCAGCAAGTGCCTTCCTTACTCACTTCCGCCCAGATTCGTGACACCATGGAATCGATTACCGAGGACCTGAAGCAGAACGAGTCGGTTTTTCGCCTACAGGAAGGTCCCAACGGATACCGTCTGGCGATTGCCCCACGTTATGCAGACTGGGTGCGGTTGCTGCGTGATGAACCGCGACCACAGCGCCTTAGCCCGGCTGCGATGGAAACATTGGCCATCATTGCTTATCGCCAACCCGTAACACGGGCTGAAATTGAGGCAATCAGGGGAGTTTCCGCGGATAGTGCCCTAAACAGGCTGTTGGAACGTGAACTGGTTTATGTAGTGGGACGAGCTGAGTTGCCTGGACGACCCCTTCAATACGGTACGACGGATGCGTTCCTCGAATATTGTGCGATCATTAGCTTGGAAGAGTTGCCATCCAGCGATGTTTTGTCGCCAAACCAGATCACTGAGTGGATTCGCTCAGCCACAATGCCTGAGGAAGAGATATCGGATAAGGATGTCGGATTGGCAGAACAGGGTGAAGAAGGCATGATGATCTTCAACGACGATGAGGAAGAAGAGGAAGTAAAGGAACTCATTGACGTCGAGCCACTGGAAGAAAATGATTTAGACGAGGCGGACTCTGAGGAGGAAGAATAATTGATATGGATCTGGACGCATTAAGGAAGGAGATCGACAAGATCGATCAGGAACTCCTGGAACGATTAAACCTGCGCGTAAAGTTGGCCCAAAAAGTTGGACATTATAAACTGGAGCGCGGAATGGAGGTTTATGTCCCCAGCAGAGAGGAAGAGGTATTTGGCAAGCTCTCAGCGAGCAATTCCGGCCCTCTTCCCGACCTGGCTGTCCGGCATATTTACCGGGAGATCATTTCTGCAGCCAT
>JAUVDD010000309.1 GCA_030595525.1 Puniceicoccales bacterium | reverse complement strand
AACAATTGAGCAACTGGTTGATGGAGGTGAACCGGGGGATGAGTTGGATTGGAAGAATGATTCAAATAGATTGCGTGGAACTGTCAGGATCATTTCTATCGATAACCAAGGAGACCGTGTTTGTATGACACTGAACATAACCGCCTATCAGCGGTTGAAAAAAATTGTTGATAAGGATCAGGTGGTTTGCAAAACAGTAGATGGTAATTGGGAGCTAAGGGAATAGGGTATGTGCCGAGTGTATCCAAAATTGATAGATGATGCTGAACTTTGAACCAATGCTTTTTGCTGCTGCAGTGACACTTTCCGGAATCTGGGTTTGGATGTTAGCCCTGCTGTTTGTGGCTTTGATTGGCTATTTCTTGTATCATGAGTTTCATCGCAAACGTATCTGGAGGGATTTAGATCGCAATTTCGCTCATATGGAGGCCTTCTTTCGAGGGGACGATGGGGCAGTCTGTTTCCGCGACCGGGAACAACGGCTGGTGATGTGGAATCAGCAATTTGCCGATGCCGTCAAAGACTTCAGTGGAGTTGAAATCCGGAAAGGGATGCGGGCAAAGGACTATGTGCCGGCTGAATTGTATGAAAGTTTCAGCCCACAAAGAGAAAGAATGATGCGGGCATATGATGGGGAAATCCAAGTTTCCGAGTATGAGGTGCCTGATGACGGAGGCTCTAGCAGATGGCTGGAAACCAGATGGACTCCCGTGATAATCGACGGAGTGTGTGTCGGGACAACGGAGGTGTCGAGGGATATAACCACAAGAAAAATCCAAGAGAAAATGCTGCAAAAATCAGAAATGCGGTATGAAGCTTTGATGCACAATAGTACAGAGGCCATTAGCTGCTTCGAATTGGATCCCCCAATGCCCTTGAGCCTGACTGTCGATGAGCAGTTAGATTATATATATAAGCATGCGCGTGTTGCTGAAGCAAATATGGCTTGGGCTCAATATGCAGGGTTCTCTTCTGCGAAAGAACTCCTTAACCAACCCCTTGATCGGTTAGTTCCTCGATCCAATCCCGATAATGAGAATGTTTTGAAGAAATTGGCTGAAGCCAAATTCAATCTCAGGAATTTCAAAACATTCGAGCCTGACGATAAACGGAATGTCCATGTTATCCTGAACAATATGGTTGGAGATATTTCGAATGGGCACTTGGTTTGCTGTTGGACTTCATCGGTTGATATAACCGACAAGGAATTGGCTCTAGATAAGCTCAAGGATGCAGAGGCAAAGTACAGGTCCGTAGTGGAATTATGCAATGAGGCAATCTTCATTACGCAGGATGTCAAAATTCAATACTTTAATCCCTTTACAAAGAAGATGACGGGGTATTCTGAGGAGGAGCTACGATCAACTGAATTTCTGAATTTTGTTCATCCCGATGACCGGGAAATAGTGAAAAAGGAATACCAATCCCGCATAACCGGCGAAAAACCTGCCAGCCAGTACTCAATCCGGATTCTGACCAAGAATAACGAGGTCAAGACAGTTATAATCAATTCGGCAACTGTAGAATGGGAGGGAGCGCCAGCTGTTCTTACCCTTATAACGGATGTGTCGGAGTTGAAATCGCTCGAGAAGAAATTAAATGAGCAGAATGAGCGAGTAGCCCGAATGGAAAGGATCAGTATCTTTGGGCAATTGACGGGCGCCATCGCACATGAATTAAACCAGCCCCTGACAGGTATCTTGAGCAATGCCCAGGCAGCAGAGATTATACTGAATAAAGAACGACAACTGCCGGTTGAGATGATCGATATTTTGAAGGATATTATCTCGGACACCAAGCGGGCGGGGGATGTCATCCGCAACCTGAGGGATCTGTATGGGGAACAAACGGGCGATTTTGGGCCGGTGGAAGTGAACCGTGTGGTTGAGCAAACTTGCGCCATCATGAATAGTGAATTTATCCATAAAAAGGTCTGCCTGCTAATTGAGTGTGATCCAGATCTGCCGAATGTGGACGGTAACGCCGCGCAGATTCAGCAAGTTCTTCTGAACCTGCTGACAAACGCCCTTCAAGCCCTTTGCTCCATTCCCGAGAACGGAAGACTTATTAAGATTAGCACCACATTTGAAGCATCCCTTGTCCGGGTAACCGTGACAGATAACGGACCTGGAATAGACGGGGCCAAGCTGGCTAGCATGTTCAGGCCGCTGGCCAGTTGGAAGTCCGGCGGAATGGGCCTGGGCCTTACCATCAGTGATAGCATTATTGAAAACCACCAGGGAAGGATGTTCGCAGTAAATATTCTGGATGGCGGTGCTGAAGTTGGATTTGAATTACCAATAAGAATGGACAGCTAATGGAAAAATCATCCCCAACCGTCTTCATTGTAGATGATGACCCATCAGCCAGAATTGGGCTTGAGCGGCTCGTAAAAGCAACCGGTTTGGACGCTGTGTCTTTTGACAATGCCGAAGCTTTCCTTTTGGAAGACTTATGTGATCGGCATGGCTGCTTGGTACTCGATTGTAAAATGCCGGGAATGACGGGTCCCGAACTGCAGCAGGAACTACTCGGGAGAAATTGCCCGATTCCAATAATATTTATTTCAGCGTTTGGTGATGTCTCGACAACGGCCAGCACGATGAAACTCGGTGCGGTGGATTTTTTGACCAAGCCTGTGGATCAATCCGATCTTATCACTGCCATTGACTCAGCATTGGAGAAAGATTCTGAAAGGCTTAAGCTAAGCTCGGAAATTGACGGGATGGAAATACTTTTGGATTCCCTTACCAAGCGGGAGTATCAAGTCATGACTTATGTGATTACCGGTCTGCTGAATAAGCAGATTGCCTGGGAATTGGGTATTACAGAGGACACGATCAAGATTCACCGACATCGTGTGATGAAGAAACTACAGATCGTATCGGTTGCAGAACTCGTGCGGTTTTGCCTGAAGGCCGGTATTCAACCTGTCGAAATTAAAGATCCGCAGCTTTAATTATAGTCGTCAAGTACGACTAAGGTGGAATTGAGGCATTTTGATAGTTCAGGTAGAATGCCTTAGTGAATTTTGAGGGGCAGGTATATGTATTGGATGACGATCTTTCCGTCTTGAAAGGGATCTCGAGGTTGTTGCGAGCTTCCGGTCTCCTGGTAGAACCTTTTAAATCAGCTTCAAGCCTTTTGGAAGTGTCTGATATGAGCGCAGCCTGTTGTCTGGTTATGGATA
>JAUVDD010000219.1 GCA_030595525.1 Puniceicoccales bacterium | reverse complement strand
GTGGGAATGCAGAGACATCATGAATTTGATCGTTCCCTATCCGTCGAATTCGCCTTCTTCGACGGTCCAGCAATCGTCCGTGTAAAGTAATGATTCCACGGTACCGGAACCGAACTGATCACGGGCGCTCTCAATCTGGTTGGAAACCTCCGACTCATAACTGGGGCGTTCTATCCTTCTGAAAATGCCGACTGGGGTCGGGTATTCCGGATAAGTCATTTGTGCCAGCATCTGAGTGTAAAGACCACTCGGAAGATCCGGATCATGGACCAATACTTCAGAAATATCTGTACCACCCGCTCCGATGTGCCTTGTTTCCGGAACCAATCCATTCAAACAAACACCGCGATCCTTGTCCTTGCCAAAAAGCAGGGGCTGGCCCGGCTCAAGGAAGAGGAGTTGGTCATCACGTGTTTGCCGACCATAGACGGGATTCCATGTCTTGTCATTGAAGATGACGCAGTTCTGCAGGATTTCCACGAAAGAGACTCCTTGGTGAGCATGTGCTGCCTTGAAGGTCGCGGTCATGTGCTTGACGTTTGTGTCGTAGGTACGGGCGATAAAAGTTGCCTCGGCACCGAGGGCGAAAAGAAGCGGATTAATCGGATTATCCACTGATCCCATGGGGGTGCTCTTTGTCCGGGTTCCGACGGGAGAGGTCGGGCTGTACTGGCCCTTTGTCAGGCCGTAAATCCGGTTATTAAACAAGAGGATGTTTACATTCACATTTCGGCGAAGGATGTGCAGCAAGTGATTGCCACCAATGCTCAATCCATCCCCGTCACCGGTGACCAGCCAGACGCTGAGATCCGGATTGGCGACCTTAACTCCAGTAGCAACTGCGGGTCCACGACCATGAATGGTATGGAATCCGTACGTGTTCATGTAATAGGGAAAACGGCTGGAACAACCGATCCCACTGACTACCACGAAGTTTTCTTTTGGGACACCCAATTCCGGAAATGTGCGTTGAAGCGAATTGAGAATGGCGTAGTCGCCACAACCCGGGCACCAGCGTACATCGTTGGCGGTGACGAAATCTTTTTTAGTTAGAGGTTCTTCTGCTGTCGTGCTCATGGATCAGGAGGGGATAAGGTTCAGGATTGCATCGCGGATGTCGGCTATACGGAACGGGCGGCCCATCATTTTGGTCAACGATTTGGCATCAATCAGGTACTTTGACCGGATCAACATGGCCAGCTGACCTGAATTCAACTCTGGGATAAGGACGTCCTTGAAGCTCCTCAATGTTGCTTCCAAGTCATTTGGAAGCGGATTCAAATGTCGCAGGTGACAACTGCTGACCTTGTAACCTTCAGCGCGGAGGGTTTTTGACGCGGAAGTGATGGCACCGTAAGTGCCGCCCCATCCGAGGACTAGCACGTCGCCCTCTGGATCACCATTGACGATAAGCGGCGCGTAAGAGTTGGCGATGCGGTTGATCTTTTCGGCGCGCAGCTCGGTCATCTGTTCGTGATTGGCCGGTTCATAACAGACCTCACCTTTGGTGTTCTTTTCCAGACCACCCAGCCGGTGCTCAAATCCCGGTGTGCCGGGAATACCTAGTGCACGGGCCAGTGTTTCGGGATCGCGGGCAAAGGGTTGATATGGCTCGCCTGCCGGTGGTACGGGTATCGGGAATTTCTCAAATTCATCAAGATCCGGTAGACGCCATGGCTCCGCACCATTGGCGACATAAAGATCACTCAGGACAATCACCGGTGTGTTGTAGGTGACTGCGATCCGCAGTGCCTCGTATGCGACCGGGAAACAGTCACAGGGGGACATTGCAGCAACGATTGGCACAGGGCTTTCCCCGTGGCGGCCAAACATTGCCTGAAGGAGGTCGGATTGCTCGGTCTTGGTTGGTAGACCGGTGCTTGGTCCGCCACGTTGAACATTCACGATGACCAGCGGCAGCTCAGTCGATATTGCCAGTCCCATGAATTCAGACTTCAAACACATGCCGGGTCCGCTGGTTCCGGTGATACCGATGGCACCCGCGAAACTTGCGCCAACTGCCACCCCGATGGCGGCGATTTCGTCCTCCGCCTGAACAGATTTGATTCCGAAATGCTTGTAAGTGGAGACCATCTCCAAAATCGAGGATGCCGGAGTGATAGGATAACCGGAGTAAACCAGCTCCTTGGTGGTCTGACGCGCGGCTGCAACAAAACCCAGAACGAGGGCCTCGTTTCCAGAGATCTTGCGGTAGGTGCCCGGTTTGACCGCAGCCTTGGTGACAGAATAGCGATTCCGGTGGATTTCCGATGTTTCCCCAAAGAAGTAACCTGCCTTCAGGACCTGTACGTTGGCGTTGGCCACATCCGGTAACTTCTTGGACCACTTCTCTGAAATAAACTTGGTGGTTCCTTCAAGAGGACGGCCATACACCCAGTAGGTGAATCCAAGGGCGAAAAAGTTCTTACAGCGCAGACGATCGCGGGTCTTGAGCGGGCTTTCCTTGAGGGTTTCTTTGGTCAGCTCAGTAATGTTGATTGGGACCAATTCGTATCGCTTGCTCAGATCCGGATCGTCCAGCGGGTTCGTTTCATAACCCGCCATCTTCAGGTTTTCCGGAGTAAAGGTCCCCGTGTTGACCACCAGCAATCCTCCTTGAGTCAAGTCGTCCAGATGCACTTTCAAGGCAGCTGGGTTCATGGCGATCAGGGCATCTGGCTCGTCTCCGGGAGTCAAAATCTCACGGCTGCCAAAATGCACCTGAAATGCGGAAACTCCGGGAATCGTACCCGCTGGCGCACGGATTTCAGCCGGGAAATCCGGGAAAGTGGCAATGGCATTGGGTACCATTACGCTGCTGTCTGTGAATCGTTCGCCAACGGTTTGCATGCCGTCGCCAGAGTCTCCGGCAAATCGTACTACAATCGATTGGCGTTCCTCAAATCCGGGAGTAACTTGTGTCATCGCTATATAAAGAGAGAGAGATTAAGCTGCAAGTTGCTCAACCTCCCTCCTAAAGTCAATTCGGGATGGACTTAAATATACTGATTCAGAATTGCTTCGTAGAGCTCCTGTTTGCCGCTGATCTGTTCCGGTTCGCCGCCGTTGGCGCCGATTTCGGCAAGTACCTCGAGAGACATGTTACCAGCTGCCAATTCCGCACCGTCTCCGCTGTCGAAGGTAGAGTAGCGCTCTGCACGCAGTTTCGTGTAAGAAGATTGGGTCAGGATCTTGTCGGCGCTCACGAGTGCGCGTGCGAACGTGTCCATTCCGGCGATGTGGGCGATGAAGATATCATCCAGATCTGTTGAATTCCGACGGATCTTGGCATCGAAATTAATGCCGCCGCCCTGGAATCCACCAGCTTCGAGAATGACCAGCATGGCTTCAATGGTTTCCTGAATACTGTTCGGAAACTGGTCGGTATCCCATCCGTTTTGGTAGTCACCGCGGTTGGCATCCATGCTGCCAAGCATACCAGCATCAGCAGCTACCTGCAATTCGTGCTGGAATGTATGCTGGGCGAGGGTGGCGTGGTTGACTTCGACATTCAATTTGAAGTCGTTCTGCAGACCATAATTGTTGAGGAATCCAATCACCGTGGCACAGTCAAAATCGTACTGGTGCTTACTGGGCTCCATTGGTTTTGGCTCAATAAAGAAAGTTCCCTTGAAACCATTCCCGCGGGCATAGTCACGACAAGAGATCAGCAATTTGGCGAAGTTGTCCTGCTCACGTTTCATGTCGGTGTTGAGGAGACTCATGTAGCCTTCACGACCGCCCCAGAAGACGTAGTTCTCGCCATCAAGTTCCATGGTGGCATCCAATGCGTTCTTCAACTGTGCACCAGCATAGGCGACCGTGTTAAAG
>JAUVDD010000304.1 GCA_030595525.1 Puniceicoccales bacterium | reverse complement strand
GGGCTTAAGAATTCCTTCCAGAACCGTCTTACCGTGTGAGTTACTGCATTCCATCTCCTCTCCATGGAGAAGGTCAGTCACTTGTTGATCTTCTCCTTCGAAAGTGAGTTGAATCCTTGTTTTGTGCGGGAGAAAAGAATGCACAATACAGGTGTTGTTGTCGTATAGAAAGAGACTGACCTTTGGCGGTGCATCCAGATTAACTGGCATGTTGTCCAGTATCAGATCACGAATAAGTGATAGAGTGCCTTGAGGGATTTTGTAAAGATCGGCAAGATCATCGGGTACCGTCAATACGCGCAACAATCCTCCACCGTATTCAGATTGCGTGATGAGCGGATAACTATTGTCGCCACTGATGGCAGTGACCTCCATCCAGGCATCATTTGTCGGAAAATCTATGCGGGGAAATACGACACTCTCAGAGGCATTGTAAATTCCATTGAATCCTAGATCCGAATAGGCATTGGCAACTATCTTTGCATCGCTTGAGGAAATTGTTGTGATTTCCTCGATTCCGTTTCCCTTTAAAACATTCAGCAAACCGGAAGTTATGACTAAGTTGCTCCCGGAGGTTAAATGCCTTTTCATCTTGTCAATTAGATCTGGATCAAAAGAACTGGCTTGAGTCAGGAGGACCGTATTGGCGTTTTCGGGGAACGTTGGAATCAGATCAACCGGTATGCCAAGCATTCCCAGATAAGCAGGAAGGAACGGTTCCCCGGAAGAATTGACTGGCTTGTATACAGGCAGACCAATTGGATTTCCCAATCTTCCGAGGAAAGCGTCTGATTTCTCGAAAGCATAACCGGCCACAGCTGCATTTATGGCAAGAGGTTCCATTTTCCCATTGACCCATTCCAGCAAGGATCCCCAGCGAAAGAGCGTGATTTCATTGGCTTTACCGAACAAAGTCAGGGTCAATTGCTCGCCGTATCGATTCAAGGTCCGCATGTCCAATGGATCAACCCAACCACCGCCATTCCGTCCAGGAGCAATGTTTTCAAGGTAGCGCATTATTAAATACCCCTGATAAGGCTGAAGATGCTGTTGGTGGTAAACGGAGTCCCGGGTTTCCGTGCCCGTGTAGACCATGTCGAAGATACCTGGCTGATCCTTTAGGTTGTATCCAGTATATTGATAATGATCATACCAATTGGGAAATTTGATGATCAGGTTGATGTCTGGATTTTCCTCTCGTGCTGCCTTGACAACGATTTCCCTGGAAACCTTCGCCATCAGTTCTGTCCGGAAATCTTCCCAACTGCGATTCCCCTTGGCAGCAATACAACTGGTACAACGGCAATCCGTGAAATAAAAGTCATCCAGAATCAATTCATCAAAGTGACGAGCCGTGAAACGGATAACCTGCTCAAAGTGCTTAAGTTCCTCTTTGCTGGTATAACAGAAAAGACCGAAGCGTCCGGTTATTGCGCGTTCGCCTGTTGTGGTAATCCCACCAGCTGTTGCGATACCTCGGCTTTCAAAGAAATCTATCGCTTTTTGAAGAGTATCGTGATCGATCAGATGGTTTCGGCGATGTGTTTCCAGATACACCTTGTCTACTGTAAAGTGCTGTTGGAGCAGATCCAGGGACTGCTCCAGGACGGTCTGATCCGCCATGCTTTCCACATCGAGAACGGGGCAGTAAACGGCCACCTTGAAATTCTCATATCCAAACAAATTCAGTGTATGAAATTGAGCGAATAATATAAGTGTTAAAACCAAGATAAGATGTTTCTGATGATGCATGAAATCTGACCGGGTAGAGTTTGAAAAATAGAAAATCCAGACCGTTTAAAGAAACGGTCTGGATTAAAAATTAAGAGGAAGTTACCAGCTATGCCAACAGTTTTTCAGCCCGTTTCAAGTGGTGGATGATCGGTACCTGATGCGGACATTGTTCTTCGCAAATACCACAATCACCACATGATCCAGCGTCGCGGCGTCCTGGCAGTTCCTGATATGTTTCTGTGGCCATTTCGAAGAAGTTCGAATTGCTGAGATAGTAATCCGAGCAACGAACAATATCGGAAACTTGAATCCCTTCCGGACAAATCGAGGTACAATTGCCACACATCACACAGTGACCCGTCATGGCGATTCTTGCTTTTTCCTTGAGCATCTCGCGATCTGCGGCGACGAGCTTCATGCTCGATGCTGTGAGGAGTTCCTGGATTTCAACGTAAGTGGCCATTCCCTTGACAACAGTCGTGACGGGTTTGGTTTCCAGATATCGGGCAATTGCCTTGTTGTAATCCATGCCTTCCAGACCGCGTTTGGTCTTCATCAGGACAACACCGAGGTTCTGTTTTTTGGCCTCAGCGAAAACCGGGGCAAACTCCTCTTCCATATCCACGTTGTAGGCGGGCATGATGATATCGTAGAAACCCTGTTTCATTCCGTTTTGCAGAACCTGGATGGTTTCCTTGTGGGAGGTCAGTCCAACATACTTGCACTTGCCGGACTTTTTCCAGCGCTCAGCAGCGGCCTTATATTTTGGATCCAAAGCCAGGGAAGCCTTTTGAATCGGGAAAAAAGCGATATCGGTGTGATCGGTACCTAATATTTTCAGGGCGTCATCAATTCCCTTATCATCTTCTACATTGAAGGAGCATTTTAACCCGAGTACGATATCCTTCCGAATGCCTTGGAGTGCCTTACCAACATTGATGATGGCCTTGCCATTCGAGTAGTTTGGAGCGGTGTGGATGAAATTGATACCCTGAGCAAAGCCAAATTTCAGGAAGCCGATATCCTGGGCACCGACCGTACCCATTGAAATGGTTGATACCTTCAAACCTGTCTTACCGAGAGTGCGGTAGTTGGCCTTAACTTCCTTTTTTTCGTCAGCAGTGGCAGTGGTCCCGCCAAGAGCTGTTCCGCCTGCGGCAAGGCCCAGTCCGGATAAGAAATTTCGGCGTGAATAGGTTGGATTAGTTTCGTTTGTGCAGTTTTGTTCTTTCATATGGGGGTCTTTCGTTAGTGCCCTGAGCCTATTGAGAATATTTACAGGCTGTCAATCAGGAAGGTAAAATCAGCTTTTTGTTGCGATTAACCGATCGGGCCGATAGTCAATCGAGCAACTTGAATTGATATCTGACATGAATAAATTACAAATAGCACTCCTAGCAGGACTGGCCCTCGTCCTGACGTTTGGTTGTTCCAGGAATGACTCAGTAGTCATTGATGGAGAACTAAAACAATGGCACAACGTTG
>JAUVDD010000134.1 GCA_030595525.1 Puniceicoccales bacterium | reverse complement strand
GGAGTTCAAGTCTATTATTGCACCAATTCAGCGATTTAAAGATCATTCCTGTTGGTGCCTGACTCGATCCGTAGCCTCAAGGGATTGATGGGGTAATAAACACCCCCAACCCATGTCACAATAACTCACAATAAAAGCATATGCGTCATATGCGGTATATCTGTTTTTATCCTGTAAATCAACGACTTACGAACCTTTCAAGTAGGCTTTCCCGACCGTCTACCTTTTTCTATGGATTTCAATTCGCATGTTCAGATAAAGACGTTTCCACGTCTGACAGATGGAGTCGTTTCATCCCAGTTGGATTCATTACCCCGATCGTAAGGACTTTCCCGTTAGCTGATTTGGAGGCCAAAGGCTTCTAATAGTTATTCTTTATCCGACAGAACAAAGCTTACCCTTCAAGAGATCCGATCACGTCGGATCTGAATTCCTGTATCAATTCATCGACGTAGTCGGCAAGCGGGCGCTCATCGTCTTCGATCAACGGGGTCAGATCCATGCCGAAACAGACACTTGTGGCTTCGTCAACCGAGTGACTGTTGAGGAAAGTGGCATTAGCTTGTCGGCGACCTTGGACCGCCAGATCGTACCGTTTTCCACCACTGATCTGGGACACGAAGATTCCGTTCAGTTTTTCGGCCAATTCAGGGTTTTCACTGAGATTCATGACCACTTTTCTCTCATCCGGCATCCAGTCAAGATCTCTCCATCCCTCACAACCGATCACTCGTTTAGGCCTGACATCACTTGGCAATGAGCGAAGGGCTTTAATCAATGAGCAAACAACTGCAATATGTGTTGAATGCTTGTCGGCAAGATTGTGCGTATAAATCACTTCCGGACGAGACTCCTTTAATAAGGCAACCAGATCACTGACAAACTTTTCCGGATGTGAGCCCTTCAATTCTGAACTGGAATAGCCAAATTGAGCCATATAGGAATAGTCGCCTACCCTGGATGCCTCCCTTTGTTCCTCCGCGCGAATTTGCTTCATTTCATCATCAGTCGTTCCAGCATATGGACCTGTCCTCGAACTGCCTCCGCCATTCGTGCAGGTTATTCCGGAAAACCATTGATCCGGTTTTCTATAACACTCCAGAATCCCGTGCATCGCCATGAATTCCAAATCATCCTGGTGGGCACCGATTCCCAAATGAGTGGTGCGTTGAAGTGCTGTGGATTGATCTACTCCATGAGGAATAAAGATGTCCGCATTTTCATTTTCCAATTCTATTTGTTTCATGAGTCTATCCTTTTAAATTTTCGGCAAACTGGCAGCAGCAATGGCCTGTCCATGGCGCTTCGTCTTTTCATCAGGGATCTGGAAAGTCACTTTTTCCGAAAGATCCGGAAATTCCGCATCGAGCACCTTCCTTGCCTGATCAAGAATCAGATCACCACCACGTCCGGAACTCACTCGCCCAAGAATCAACAAATGCTTCATTGAGTAGAAGTCACTATAATGAGGTAAAGTGTATCCAAGATACGTACCGATGGTTCGATAAATAGGCGGTATCCGCTCATCCCCGTTTTCCATACGCTCCTGTACCCATTCTAAACGAGCCGGCAAACTCATTTCTCCTGGTAATTCTATCCCGCTAGCTTCCAGCAACCTGGCAATAGCCTGCTGTGAAAAATATTGTACCCCGCAGCCCTTATCCCCGCTCCATTCATCGATGGGTGCAGAGTCACGATAATCGACCGGTGAAAATGCAAGTTCATTCAACCATCCGGTCAGCGATCCTTTTTCATTGATATATCCAGCAGCCAGGCTGGTCCCCATGGAAATTCCGAGAACAGGAGAATCCTGTACCATCATTGCACCGGCCAATGCCGTCACATCACCATCGTTCTCAACCTGAAAGGGGATCCCATTCCATTTTTCATTCAAGCGCTTGAAGATATTCCGGATATGCAAATCAAAATCATCCTTCGAAACACCCCGAAACAATGAGCCAACCCTCGGTTCGTTATCGATGTATATTCCGGCAGCGCTGCCACCAATTGCATCGACATGCGGGAGATGCTTTGCGGCCAGCTCAAGTGAATTCAAAATCCCCGAATAGTGATATTCAGGATCCGATTCAAAATACGGGCTCCACTTCACTTCTTCGGAAAAAACCACCTTACCATCCACTATGGCTGCACACTTCCTGTCGCTGCCTCCCAGATCAAAACCAATACGATTCCCCGGAAGCTCTCCAAGTAGTGTATTTTCAACTACAACTGAATCTGAGACGTCCAGCTTCTCTACAATCTCGATTTCGAAAGGCTCCATAAAACAGGATTCGGAAATGAATTTGTAATCAAATTGTCTTACCCCGTTCCTGGAATACAATCTGCGCAACTGCACTGCAACATCCGGGGCACCTGAGATTTGCACCCTCACTCCACCCCATGCCCATAGCAGGAACTTCAGCGACCTCTCACAGTATTTGAGCGTATCCTTATCCCAATAAGCGGATTGCGGCATAATTCGGGTGGAATACACCCATCTGCGTCCCCCCGGTCGCTCGACTCCAATCTGAACATCCCGTGGGTTATTTGATTTATCGACTTCCTTCCGGTAGGCCCGATTCCACAATACTGCAGGAATGAATCCCGGATCCAATTCAGGAATAATTACTGGCGAAACATTGATCATTGTTCAGATCATCCAAGGTCATGCCTTTTAAAACACTCAATGGCTGCATATTCAGCCAATCCCAGGGAGTCATAAATTTCTGCTGTGCCTGAATTAATTTCCCGTGCCAGGTTCCATAAATTCAAAGAGCGCTGATCGGAACTGCCGGGCTGCTGGCTCCGTTGGGTCTGGTGCTGGTAGATTCCCTGTACTTTGTTATCCAATTCGCCTGGGGAAAGAGGTACAGCCATGTCGATATCGTGCGCGTCCCATTCGGTTCCCGGGCCACGGTATAACCAGACCCAGCAATCCTTTAGCCAATCTGTTTCCCTGCATTTCTCCAAGGCACGAATCAACACCTCAAAACACAAGGCAGGAACAGAAAGTGGGTCATGCCCATGGCCTGTGGCAAAGATCTGATGTGGCTCCACCTCGTTCAGGAGGTTTACCATTGTATCGATATCTTCATCACGAATAACGAAATTCCGGTATCGTCCCTTCTGGTAAAACGGGAGATTCAGGAACTTCAACTGAATCGGTTCCAACCCCAAGGTCCGGGAAGATGATCGTGCTTCTCCCCTGCGAATGACCCCCTTAAGGTGTCGAATATTTTCACTATCAAATCCAAAGTTGCCCTTGGTATTCAGATCATCCTCAAGTCGGCGTCCATACTTTTCCTCGTCGGCATGCCCTCGCGATGTTGCAACATCAATCAGCATCTCAATGGCCTGGCGTGCCTCCGGATCGGGAACTGCCAGATCTCCGGAAGTCTGGTAGGCGACGGCCACTTCATTCCCATGGGTGTTTAGCCTGTGGATGGTTCCTCCAAGACAATAAACATCATCCAATGGCTCGGGGCTAAGGATCAGCGAGCGCTTTGGAGTCGGTTCTGCCCGTTCTGGCCGGCTCGTATCATCGGCATTCGGTTTACCGCCCGGCCAGCCGGTGATCGTATGCTGAGTCAGGTTGAAGAGCCGGATATTCAATCCATAGGCAGGCCCTTGCTCCAGCAACAAATCTGCCATCCCATTCTCATTGTAATCTTCCTCAACAAGTTTGAGAAGCGATTTACCTGTTTTCCTGGCCAACCAAAGAATAGCTTTTCGCGTTGTCTCCGTAGTCCATTCAACTGGCCCGACCAGCCAGGGATGGCTAATGCGTGTTAATTGACTGGCTGCTGCCTGATCCACGCAGAATGTACACGCTTTGTGTGATTGAAGGAAGGTTGCGGGAATATTGTCTGTTGGTTCTCCCTCAACAGTTTTGGCAATAATCGATGCCTTTCCTTCACCCCATGCCAGCAAATAGACTTTCCGAGCCGACAGGATTGTGCCGACACCCATAGTTATCGCATGACGGGGAACATTTCCTTCTCCTAAAAAGTCCCTCGCGGCATCCCGGCGAGTCAGTCCATCAAGGGTTACCAACCGCGTAAGAGATTCCGGTCCTGAGCCGGGTTCATTGAATCCAATGTGGCCGGTTCGCCCGATCCCCAGAATCTGAATGTCAATTCCACCTGCTTCCTGTATAGCCTGCTCGTAATTCTGGCAGGATTCAAAAACGTCATCACGGCTGATTGTGCCATCCGGGACATGTGCCTTTGTTGGATCAATATCGATGTGACTGAAGAGCTGTTCATTCATGAACTTTCTGTAACTCTCAGGATGATCCCCTCCCAAGCCGAAGTATTCATCAAGATTGAAGGTCACCACATTCGCAAAAGACAGGCCCTCTTCAGTATGCATCCGAATCAGCTCACGGTATAATCCAACCGGAGTGGATCCTGTCGCCAGACCCAACACCACTTCGCGGTTCTCGTTCGCACGGGTTCTAATCAGGTCGGCGATTTCCTTGGCAACATCCTGACACGCAGCCTTCGCGCCCGCATAGACGGTAGTGCCGATTCGTTCCTTCTGACAGAATTCAAAAGCCTCTTTTTTCATACCTTAATATTAAGTCTAAACTTGTACAAAATAATTGTCTTTTTCGGAATTTTATTTACCTATATCGGAACTATCCTTTAAATCACTCGAATGAAAAAACAGATTCTCAACAGACCCATTGATTACTACCGTGGCTTGAATCTGGAAGATCGGATCATTACCCGAAACATTGTTCACTTTGAACGCCGATCGGAGGATACCCTCCGCAAGAAAAGCCTGAGGAGCAGACTGCACCATCGATATGTCCTAATTCGAGTGGTGGAAACTTCCGGTTCAATCAACATCGATGGCTTTGATTTCAAACTTTCGGAAGGCGACATTCTGCTCATCTCTCCCTTCCAATTCCACCACTACTCGCATTTGGAAAACAGTGCATTGAGATGGCAGTTCATCACATTCGAGTTAATCCAGGGAGCTGACCAACTCCGCCGTATGAACACCCCTTTACAGAAACTCGATCGTGCCGCTACCCATTTATGGAATGATTTCAAACAGGCGTGGAATTCCGAGGATGAACAATTCCGTCTGGAAGCGCTCCCAATTCTGGACCGGATGCTCTTGAGGATCTGTTTGTCCGGTTCCAGGCAATCCGATCAACAGCAATTCAAGAGGGAGGAAAGCCCCTGGGTTCCACAAGCAGAAGGTCTGATCATTCGCTCAATTCGGGAAGGTTGGAATCTTGAGGAAGTGGCCAGACAATTAAACATCAGCGACCGACAGTTTCGAAGCCGTTTCAAGGCCGCACTGGAAATATCTCCCAAGGATTACCGGACAAGATACCAACTTCACT
>JAUVDD010000392.1 GCA_030595525.1 Puniceicoccales bacterium | reverse complement strand
CGTCCAGTCTGGGCACCCGGTCCTCTAAAACTGTTGAATAAGGAAGCCCTCTCTCAGAGAGATTCTGAGAGAAATCCGGTAATAAGTTCACTTTCCAGTTCAGGTTCGAAAAATCGAAAACTCTCACCCAAACTACGCTCTACGAGCTGCGCTGGGCATGCTTTTTGAACTGAGAAACCCAGGAAAAATCACACGATTCTGTAAGTCTTTAGTACCAGCCACTTACGGAAAATCCCGGCGCAGATGCTCTCCGGGATCGACTGTTGCCTAAGGGCGGTGCGGTTTTCGGAAAAATAAAAAACTGGGGTGGCAGACGGGATTTGAACCCGCGACCCCTGGCACCACAAGCCAGTGCTCTAACCAACTGAGCTACAACCACCACAAGTTAAAGGATGGAAGAAAATGTGTGGATAGGCGTATGTCAATACCCCAATTTGATGAAATGCGATGAAAACGGATTGCGGTTTTAATGAGGTAAGTTTTTTGTGACTTTATGGAGAAACTGATCAGCCTATCGCCGGCGGTAGCCGAGGCTTTTGGGGAATTGACAGAAGGAAAACTGTCAGACTGGTATTGCGCGCATGATCCGATAGGGAGCCGTCTGGGAAGCGGGGGAGGAACCGTCCACCTGCTGCGGGAAGCCTGGCGCTCAAAAGGGAATGAACAGACATTCGAGGAGTGGGTAACGAATTCACGTGGACTGATCATCCATGCCGGTGGACAGAGTCGTCGATTGCCGGCCTATGCTGCAGAAGGTAAGGCTATGATTCCGGTGCCCGTGTACCGTTGGTCCCTTGGTCAACGCATCGACCAGACATTGCTGGATTTGCAGGCACCATTCCTTGAACGTGTTTTATCGAATGACCAAAGCTCGGCAAAGTGGTTGATTGCCAGCGGTGACGTGCTTGTAGAATCCGAGAAACTACCTGTCCCCATGCCGGATGCGGACGTGGTGTGCCTTGGTGTGTGGGGAGAACCGGAGCAGGCGACCCATCACGGCGTATTTTTTACCCCAAGAAACCGAACATCGGAACTCTCTTTCATGTTGCAGAAGCCTGATCTGGATGAGATTCGCAAACACAGCCACGATCATTATTTCCTGTTGGATGTGGGAATCTGGCTATTGTCCGACCGTGCTATGAAAATCCTTCTGAATCGAAGCATGGAAGGGGACGAACTGCGGGAATTCGATTTATATGGCGAGTTTGGGCCATCCATGGGAGCGAACCCTCATCGTCAGGATGATGACATCAACGGTCTCAGCGTAGCTGTGGTCCCGTTGGAGGAAGGCCAGTTTTATCACTTTGGCAAAGGTAGCGACCTGATAGAGTCCTGCCTGAGGTTGCAAAACAAGGTAATCGACCAGCGCCGGCTCTCAAACCTCAACATTAAACCGCATCCTTCGTTATTTGTTCAGAACACCCGTCTCGGTAAGAGCGTGTTCTCAAAAGACCAGGAAAACATTTGGATCGATAACAGTTTTATCCCGGATTCGTGGGAACTGTCCCGCGATAACATGTTGACCGGAATCCCCGAGAATGACTGGGAGATCCGGATACCTGCATGCACAGGTCTGGATGCAGTACCGCTGAAGAATGGAACTACCGCTTGGCGCGTGTATGGCATAAATGATGCATTTCGTGGTCCAGTTGGTAATCCGGAAACCATGTATTGCGGAATTCCGCTGCATCAGTGGTTGAGCCGGCGGGGAATGGACTTAAATTCCCTGGGAATGGATCCGAATACGGATATCCAGGATGCACAACTGTTTCCTGTCTTTGAAGAATTACCTGAACCAGCCTTCGTTCAATGGTTGTTATCGGGAGATGGTCCGGAATTTTCTGATGCTTTCCAAAAAACAGATCGTATCTCTGCGGATGAGATCGGCCAGACTGCGGATTTAGGGAAGATAAGGAATAATCGTAATTTGCGCCTGAATGAATCACTGCCGTTGATTTTCAAGCACGCGGATCGAAGCGTTGCCTACCAGGTGGATTTGGAAGATTTGGCCAAAAAATGCGGGAATTCAGGATTTGAGATGCCGGAAACGCGTCCGGATCCGGACAAAGAACTGTTTTCCTATATTCGTGATGCAATGTTCCGCTCGAAGCTGGATGAGTTGAGAAATCTTCCACATGAGCAAAACGAACAATTGGCCTTCAAAGCTTTGGCAGATGCATTGATCCGAACAGCCAAGGAAGATCCGGTAGCGCCCGAACTGCAATGCCTGGATGACCAGATTATCTGGGGACGCTGTCCTGCGAGGCTGGATCTGGCAGGAGGATGGGCAGACACCCCCCCGTATTGTTTCCTGAAAGGTGGAAAGGTTGTAAATATTGCGGTTGAGCTGAACGGTCAGCCTCCGATTCAGGTATTCGCCAGAAAAAGGAAAGAAGGCGGCATCCGCATTCGCTCAATTGATTTAGGAGTAGCAGAGGAAATCAACAGCTACGAGGATCTGCGTTCGTACGCCCAATTAGGCTCTGGATTTGCCGTACCAAAAGCCGCTCTTGCCCTATGCGGATTTCTTCCGGAATTCCATCTTGGCAAATGCCCCGATTCGCTCCCGGCATTGTTGGGAGAATTTGGATCCGGTATTGAATTGTCTCTCCTGTGTGCAATTCCTAAAGGATCCGGGCTCGGGACCAGCAGTATCCTGGCCGCTACCTTGTTGGGTGTTCTCAACGAATTTTGCCAGTTGGGTTGG
>JAUVDD010000379.1 GCA_030595525.1 Puniceicoccales bacterium | reverse complement strand
ATGGGAGAAGTCAGTTCACTGGAAATAAAGTCGTTTATCAGGCTCAATGCCGGAGTTGCGGTCGGTACAGTGGAATCTCCACCCACAGTGATGACAATATCCGCGCGGTGTAACCAACCATTACCATCGTTACCCACGTCTCCACCAACCGTATAAGTCATCCATGCCTGGCCCGTAAATCCACTGGCAGGTGTAAATTCCACCATTCCATCAACCACTTTTGCCGATCCGGCATTCTTCGGATAAATCTGTCCGACCTCGACTAGTCGAAGTGAGTTGGTTTCACCGTATGGAACACTGGCCCGGTCATTAGCTATCGCATCAAAGGTAAACGATGTCCCGGCCGGTGTGGACAATACATCATCCACTCCAAACGGTATCTCCTCCGGATGGCGCATTGCAGCTGGACCGAAAACAAAAGACCTATACGATGGCGACATGTAATTGTAGATGTCCATTGCGGAGGTGTAGCTCTGTCCCGTAACCGTCGTAAAGAAATCCTCGTTGCCGGAAAGCAGGGAAGGATTCATGACACCGCCACTCGAGTGCGAAGAACCGACATTGTGGCCAAGCTCGTGAATATGCACCGACCAGCCCCAATTCAGTTCCTGGGTAGAATGACCATATGAAGCGCTTCCATACGAATCTGTCCATGCCAGGCCAACTACTCCACCGGAACCACCATCAACATAAGTCCAAAGGGCGGCATGTCCCCACTTGTATGTAGATTGAGGCCGGTTCGCATTAATCCAATCC
The DNA here is from genome assembly GCA_030595525.1 of Puniceicoccales bacterium. Taxonomy (GTDB): domain Bacteria; phylum Verrucomicrobiota; class Verrucomicrobiia; order Opitutales; family Oceanipulchritudinaceae; genus Oceanipulchritudo. Next base: position 2,054 of record JAUVDD010000379.1, on the reverse strand, counting down.
TGTAAGTGATAAAGGTCATCACCAAGGGTTGTTCCCGCAGGGTTTCCCGGATCATCCTGAGTGGAGTCACTAGGAATAAGAACAAGCTCCTGCATCATATAACGCAGCCCCAACTGGCGTTCGTAAATCTCAGCTGCACGGGCGGTGATTGCAAAATAAGTAGCTGCCTTTGAGCTAAGTCCGGAAGTCACTCCTGTTTGGCTCTTCGCGGAAATCATCAGGACGAGAATGTCCTTAAGTGAGGCATCATACTCTGCACCATTGCGCAGGTAGGGTTTTCCAGCAGTCCCAGATTCGAAGTCCGGCTCATCTGCTGCCTCAATAGTACCTGCAACATCCAGCCGGTCACCAGGATAAACTACGTCTACAGGAATCCGCACTAAACCATTTACTCCAACTCCCTCGGGAGCGGAAATTATGGCCATTCTATCATCAGCCGAAAGTTCACAAACACTATGGCTCGATCCACATCCGCTTTCTGCGCAGGAATGGCCCGTGTCAAAAGATTGTAAAGCAACAGCGTAGAGTTCTCCGGTTGCCGGATCGGTTTCTATCAGGTAATCGATTCCATCTTTGGTTACCGTCATTGAAAGTGCACCGTTTACGAGGGCCAGGGATGCACCATCTCCAAGTCCGTCCATACCCAATTCCCTACCGGAATAGACACGGTATTCACTCGGTAAAACACTGTTCGCGCCGGTGGAAATTTGAAAGTTTTCTGCTGTCACACGCTTTTCCCGGAAACCGAATCGCTGCAAAGGTTGACCTGCGATACTGATATCCAACGGTTGACCAGACTCCACCCACGACAGGAGCCGTGTGGTCTGTTCCGTGAACTGGCCATCATTGTTTACCCAGCCAGCTGCCGGAGTTTCAGTGGAATCTTCTTCCTCAAAAGCAATAACGGATTCACTAATTTGAGGCATCGCAGCCTTCTCTTCCTCGATGGTGACGGGACTTGTTGCTTCTGTAAGATCAGTATAAGGGGAATGGGGGACAAAAGCACGGTCGACGACCACGAGGACAACAAGTATCCCGGCTAGAAGTATTCCGTACTTAGTAAAGCTGTTTCCAGTTTTCATTTAATTTCGCTGCTTGATATGTTGAATTTCCAAACATTCAAGCAGCTAATGACTAATGGAATAAACACCCTAGCGGAATGGCTTCGTGTTTTACCCGAATATTTACAAAAGCCCACCCAGGCTTTACATATACATAAAACGGCGGACTCAGCTCAATGCCGGGTCCGCCGCTTTATGTTTAAGAATCAGACGAGTACGGTGGAGAGATCGACTGATCCATAAATCGAGAGAAAGATACGATCACTGCCCCAAAACACAGTAGTATATCTTATAGCAGTGATAAGAAAAACCACCCATACGGCAATAAAAAACCTACATCCTGACACTCTTATAAGTGAGGATTCTAGCAGGAAAGCAGAGGATAAGAAGAAAAGATCCGGAAAATAATTAGATTATTTCCGATGAACCACCTCGGGACCAGCTTGGATATATCCCAAGGAAACAAGAAATGCATCCAGACGATTCATTGTATCCACCGTGTAAATATTGTTTTCTCTGCCGTTATTGAAAAACCCATGTCCGGCCCCCTTGTAACCGACCAATTCACAACGATTGCCAAGGGATTTCATTTTCTCATAAAAAACTGCCACTGATTCAAAGGGCACTGTTGTGTCATCAATGCCATGGAAAATTATTGTTGGAACGATCCCCTTGTGGAGGTTATGGTACGGCGACATGGTTTCTGGATCAGCTCCCATGCGCTCCTCCAATTCTGCCAGTTTGTCATCATCCATTTCGCGCATCCCTTCAACCGGTGCGAGAACCAAGGCTGGATTAAAAAGAGCCAGCGCATTGGGTTTTGCACTGATGCTCAAATCATCCTCCGGATCGTCGTGTTGCGGCACGGTGGCGGTCGCAGCGGCCAAATGACCTCCTGCAGAACCACCGCTGGCGACAATTCGGTCTGGATCTATGCCCAGACGCTGGGCATGCTTCCGCAGATACCTGATGGCGGATTTAGCGTCCTCTACA
>JAUVDD010000129.1 GCA_030595525.1 Puniceicoccales bacterium | reverse complement strand
CATGGCCGGGTTGATTCCTCCCGTTAAAGCCTATGAAATTGTCAAGGGCCTCAAGGAACGGGTGAAGATTCCGATTAATGTCCATACGCACGAGACCGCGGGTTTGGGTGCCAGCACCTATTACGCTGCTATTGAAGCGGGTGTGGACATGGTCGATACGTCGATTACTCCATTCGCTAACGGAACCGGCCAGCCGGATACGGTCCGGATGCTCAGCCTTCTGGAAAACCATCCACGCTGCCCACAATATGATCTGGGTAAGCTGCAGGAATTGCGCGAACATTTTACCAAGGTCTACGCCGAGCTGGATAAGTTTACAGCTCATAAAAATGAGGTGGTCGACTCCGATGCGCTGACCTATCAGGTCCCGGGTGGGATGCTTAGTAACTTCCGCAACCAGCTGAAAGAACAGAAAATGGAAGACCGGTTCGAAGATGTTTTCGCCGAAATCCCGGTTGTTCGCAAAGCACTTGGCTGGATTCCTCTGGTTACCCCGACTTCACAGATCGTTGGCGTTCAAGCTATGCTTAATGTCAAGTTTGGTCGCTGGAAGAACTTCAGCCCGCAGGCGATGGACATTGCCCTGGGTTACTATGGTCAAACTCCGGATGTTGTTGATCCTGAAGTTCAGAAGATTGCCGCTGATAAGTCTGGCAAGGACCCCATCACTTGCCGTCCAGCTGATTTAGCCGTGCCATCAATGGATCGCTATCGTGAGGAATTGAAGAAGGAAGGTCTGCCTAGTGATGACGAGCATTGTGTCATCTGGGCCATGTTCCCTCAGGAAGTTAAAAAGCATTACGCCAGTAAGGAAGCTCCCGAACCCAAGCAGGAAACTGTTGTGGTTCCCACCCCACCTCCGGCTCCGGCTCCTGTGGAAGAAGTGGTTGAACCTCCGGCTATGACCCGTCCCCGTGAAATACACCTGACCATCAATGGCAATAGCTACACTGCGGTGGTCGAGGAAGTACCAATGGATTAAGGGGATAGAAATTCCCTTGGCTTAATTTCTGGACCAGTGGAGAAATCCGCTGGTCTTTTTTTAGCTGAATACCGATGTGGTAATGGAAAGGCTATAGTAGCGTCATCCTCAAATCACATCCATCAACCAGACTTTTTGTTCACCATAGCTCTTGATGCGGACAGCCAATGGTTTGACGTCGAAGTCATCCACATCGGGAACATTTCTGGCAATATAGGTTTTGCCTGGTGGACAAACGCTACAGAGGCGGCTGGCCAGATTGATGGGTCGACCGATGTAATCGTTGTCGATGGAAATTTTACTAGCCAATCCAAAACTGACTCCTGATCCAATCCCTTCCGGCGCACCGTGAGTGAACTCCGGTCCACGAACCAGATGGCGCCAGGTAACCGGCAGCAGCTTTAATCCATCGAGAGCAGTTTCAATGGCGATTTTCCTGTCTTTGGAAGTTGTTTGCCAAACAGCAAGCACACCATCACCGAGGAATTTAACCAGATTTGGCGGATATCTTTTGAACCCGTTTCGGACCATGTTATAAAATGCTGTCATCAGCCCACAGGTGTAAGGTGATTCGATATCGGGCTGTTCACAAAAGGCCGAGAACGCACGAATATCTATAACCGCGGCCAAAACTTCACAGGGCAGCCCATATTCAATTTCCGTCTGATCCTCTTCCTCGAAGGAGTATCCATTGTAGATAAAATCCTCAAACTGGTAGATCAGGAGTTTGTTGTCGGTATCCGCGTAGAAATGAAGACCGAGTGGTTGGAAATCATGGGATTCCGGAAGGTATTCCATTTTGGCATTGCCGTAATCTCCGGGCTCGCTGGCGGGAGACAAATAGTAACGGGCTACATACCTTCGTACTTCTCCCTGATGGAGGGCGATCAGTCGCAGTACCTTTGAGACATCACTTTCGTTCTCACAAATGGAACTGCCGAACCCATCAATGGAATAGAGGATATTCCGGTATTTCGGGTGAATACGCAGGTAGTGACTGCAGATATCCCAGAAATCACGGAAGTCCAGTTTCGGAATTGTATATTGTCGGTGAATCAGTGCCATGGGCTTCTTCTCCGTGGCAGAGAATCAAGGATACTTGCTACGAGGGCAAGCGCGAAGAATAGCATTTCAGCTTTTAGGAATTCCGTTCTCGTTTGGCTTTTCGGCTTTCCTGAAGGACCAGAAAAAACATTTGGGAGGCGATAAAAAAGACCCCTGTTAAGCAGGCAGCTGTAAATCCGGCGAATGCATACTGCATGCCCGGTGTATCTGCCGGAACGAATGGCAAGAGCATCCTTGTGAAGCAAACCCAGAATACCAATGCCAGCACAACGCTGAGGCCAATGTGTTTCTTGCCAATGAATTCCTTGTAATGATCCTGCGCCATAGTAATTGGCCAACCTGATAATTCAGACCCGATTGTCGATTCTTTTTTGTAGTGAGCGACTTTATGTCGCGATTTCCTTCAAGCACGGCGGCAGCTCTTACTGCGGCATTTCCCAGAGGAAACTTTTCCATTCTGCCAAAAGTGAATCGCCTGGTCCAAGCAGTTCAATTTTCCACGCCATTGGCTGAATTTCGGGATCGGGCCAATCCGAACCGGTTAGGCCCAGATAGAGCCACTTGCGGAGTGACTCTCCTGAGATATTCAGCGTAAATTCCAAAGGATCTTTGCCTACGGATGGGAAAATTGTCATTTTGACGGAGGTGGCAGAGCCCGCATCAACATCATCCAGCTTGGCAATAAAATACTGCCCTTTCGGTTTGTCGGGTTGACTGGCAATTACCGTACGAAACCCTTGTCCAATTAAACTTGCCCCAAAATATTGCCGAATTGGACGTATCTCGCCGGCCTCATAATATCGCGTGTAGGCTGACTCAATCGAAACCGCCATTGACTGGATGAAAGGCAGGAAAAGTAAGAGGGCGGTGAGTTTAAACCGATTCATTAAACAAGAGCCTTTATTATACATGATGAATCGTCAAGACAGGGCCTCGATCCCCGTTTTTCTTTGATTGAGAAGTTTGGAATTATTGTTGCAGGAAGTATTTCGCTTCACAAACTTGGGTCTCAATCAGGGACTGACCTGTAGGGTATTCTACCTCGGTACCCATACTCACTACGATATTAACCTCATCAGTGCATATGAATAATAAACACGATAAAATCCTGTTCTGGGGGTGCTTTATTGCGCTCATCACTACCTCCTATGCGTTTTTTAGCCGCATATATCTTTGCGGCGGGCGCTTCATGGCAGACTTTGGCCTGGATAAAGTGGCAGTCGGCGAATTGGTCGGAGCTGGCATCTGGCCTTTTGGAGTAAGCATCATTCTCTTTAGCCTCTTCATTGACAAGGTCGGCTACAAAGTGGCGATGTTCTTCTCTTTCGCCTGTTACGTTGTCTACGCAGTTCTCGCCTTCATGGCATATGGAACGATCCAGGGACTGGAGGGCGAAGCGTTGGTTGCCGCCCAAGGCAAGGGACACACACTTCTTTATCTGGGTAGTATTATCCTCGCACTGGGTAACGGTGCAGTAGAAGCCTACATCAATCCGGTGGTCGCCACCATGTTCAAGGAAAACAAGACAAAGTGGTTAAACATCCTCCATGCTGGTTGGCCGTTTGGTCTCGTTATTGGCGGTCTTGTCACTATCTACCTTGCTGATCAAGCTTCTGTAGGCGACTGGCGTCTGGTTGTTGGCATGATCCTTGTTCCAGCAATTATCTTCCTGGTGATGATGACCCCATTGAGTTTCCCGAAAAGCGAACGTGAACAAGCTGGTGTTGGTTATCTGGAAATGCTCAAGGAACTGGGAGGTTTCGGTGCATTGGTCGGCTTCGGTCTGGTATTCAGCCAATTGGGTCAAGTCTGGGGATGGCCGAATTACATCGCCTTTATACTGACTGCAGCGGTAGTTATCGCTTTTATTGTCATGACGAAATCCTTTGGCAGCGGCATTATTGCGGTCCTGATCTTGATCATGATGCCACTGGCCACTACCGAACTGGGAACAGACGGATGGATTAGTTCGCTCATGGAAGCACCGATGAGTGCAGCTGGATACAACCCCGGATGGGTTTTGATTTATACTTCAGCGATTATGGTGGTCCTACGTTTCAGCGCCGGACCAATCGTTCACAAGCTATCTCCTCTGGGACTGCTGGCAACTTGTGCGGCTCTGGCCACCCTTGGCCTGACCTTGCTCTCCAAGACCGGTAATGCCGGTGTATTGGCGATCTTTGGTGCAGCCACACTTTATGGCATTGGTAAAACCTTCTTCTGGCCAACCATGCTTGGTGTTGCAGCTGAACAGTCACCGAAGGGTGGGGCACTTACCCTGAATACGCTCGGCGGTATCGGCATGCTGGCGGTTGGTATTCTCGGGTTTCCTTTTATTGGTTTCCTTCAGGAATCCACAGCAACTGCGCAGCTCAAAGAAGATAATCCAGCAGTTTACCAGGTTGTTCATACTGAAAAAGAATACCTGCTGGGTAATTATGACGCCATTGATCCGGTAAAGTCAGCTGTGGTAATGGACGAAGTCAGTCAGGCTTCCCTTGCAGAGGCTAACAAGGCGGGGCAGTTTGCAGCACTCGGAAAGATGGCTGTATTCCCTGCATTCATGTTCTTCTGTTATGTTGGTATGATTCTCTACTTCCGGACCAAGGGTGGCTATAAAGCCGTTCAACTCAGTACGGAATAATCAACTAATCCAATCTAATTTCAAAGTCCCCTTACCGGTTTCGGAAGGGGACTTTTTCTTACCATGATCCGCGAAAAGAGAGTTTTTCGTAATTCTCTCTCGGCACTTCCGATAGAAACCGGCTGGCCATCATTCGTTGTACTCCGCCGCCACGAACTGCGTGCATCATCGGGAATGAGATGTATAGCTCATTCATGGCCCGAGTGACGGCCACATAGAAAAGACGCCGCTCCTCATCCGTGTTACCCTCCTCAATGGCACGCTTTAAAGGAAGCCATTCGTCCGCACAGGAAATCAGGAAGACGACCGGATACTCCAATCCCTTTGCCTGATGAATGGTGGATAACCGGACCGCATTATCGCTTGGTTCAATTCCTTTGTCGGAAGTTTCCGAATTCATCAACACCAACTGTGCCAGGAGCTCCGACATCGTATCGTATCTTGATGCGAAATTGATGATGGATAAAAGATCCTCTTCCCGGTTCTCCCAGTCCGGATAAACATTGCGAATATAATCACCATACCAGCCTTCGAGGACCTGTTCGACAATTCTGGAAGGAGCCACGGCATTCTCTTCCTGCATGAGTGGACGCACCTCAAGAAATGTCGCTGCCAGGCTCTTGAAGTCTTCCCTTGCATCCACCGGTATCTTGGTCGCCACTTCATCCACGGCAAAGGCAGTGAAAAAGTCCGGTTGTAGATCCGGGCCATTTTGGAAAAGATCTCCTGTTGCCTGGTGCTCCTGGAGTTGTTTTGAAAGCGCTTTATCGATGGCCTGCCGGCATTTGCGAACGGTG